>JBCCKB010000022.1:0-17538 GCA_039027595.1 Pseudomonadota bacterium
AATCGCGAGCGCGAACCGGTCGAGCAGTAGGCCGACCGGAACATCGCGGCCGAGCTTTCACTTGCCGCCCATGTCTAAGACCCCCAACGAGAGGCCACAGGCCGCAAGGTCGTCTAGCAACACGCCCGCAGAACCGGGGCGGCCGTTGACGACCTCGTGCGCCTCAAGGATCACTAAAGGCCAAGTGGACTTGATGAAGGCGAGCGCCGAGAGAATCTCGGCATCGCTGAGGGTGTCCTCGAAACCGGGCATCCGGCTTTGATAGCCTTCGCCCCGCACCCGCGCAGGACCTCGCTTGACGAAATCGAGCAGGACAGCATCGGCGTGGTGCCAGGTATGGCCATGCGCATTCTGCGGCGGCGCCGGGTAGAGCCCATCAGGCGCCGGCTGTTCCCAACCCGGCTCTCCCGCGAGATTGGCGCCGTGACACGCCGCGCAGTGCTCGGCATAGATTTGGGCACCTTGCGCGACGCGAGCCTCATCGGCGTAGG
Organism: Pseudomonadota bacterium; assembly: GCA_039027595.1. GTDB lineage: Bacteria > Pseudomonadota > Alphaproteobacteria > Rhodobacterales > Rhodobacteraceae > Ovoidimarina. The sequence continues at coordinate 492 of JBCCKB010000022.1, forward strand.
GGATCGATGGCGGACCAAGCCGCGCGAGGACGCCATAGGCCGCAAACGACGTCAGGACAGTCAGCAACAGTGTGGCGATCACGCGTTTTGGCATTCCGGCCCCCCCGGGCTACCTCCCGGCGCGAGAATAGCCTGTGGGTCCCCAGGATCAAAGCCCCTCGAGATGGTTGCACCCGCGAGTGGCGACACTATCCTTGGGGCAGCGATGATCAGATAGGATGGCCCACGTGCCCAATTCACCGCTCACGCTTTATCTCGCGGCACCGCGCGGCTTCTGCGCCGGCGTCGACCGCGCGATCAAAATTGTTGAAATGGCGCTCGAAAAGTGGGGCGCGCCGGTCTATGTCCGGCATGAGATCGTGCACAACCGGTTCGTAGTGGACAGCTTGCGGGACAAGGGGGCGGTGTTCGTTGAGGAGCTGCACGAATGCCCCGACGACCGTCCGGTGATCTTCTCGGCCCATGGCGTACCAAAGGCCGTGCCCGCCGAAGCCGCGCGCCGTGAGATGGTCTATGTGGATGCCACCTGTCCGCTTGTCTCGAAGGTCCATATCGAGGCCGATCGCCATCACAAGAACGGGCTTCAGATGATCATGATCGGGCATGAGGGTCACCCCGAGACGCTGGGCACCATGGGTCAGCTCCCCGAGGGCGAGGTGATCCTTGTCGAAACCGTGGAAGATGTGGCCAAGGTGACGGTCCGCGACCCCGACCAGCTGGCCTATGTTACTCAGACGACGCTTTCGGTCGACGACACCGCCGATATCGTCGCGGCTCTCGTTGCGCGGTTCCCGAAGATTGAGGGCCCGCACAAAGAAGACATCTGCTACGCCACGACAAACCGCCAGGAGGCGGTCAAGGCGATGGCGTCCAAGCTTGACGCCATGCTGGTCATCGGCGCGCCAAATTCATCGAACTCAAAGCGGCTCGTCGAGGTCGGGCGCCGCGCCGGATGCGGCTATGCCCAGCTTGTGGAGCGCAGTACCGATATCGATTGGCGTGCTCTGGAAGGCTCCCGCGCGGTGGGGATCACCGCGGGCGCGAGCGCGCCGGAGGTCTTGATCAACGAGGTCATCAACGCCTTTCGCTCCCGCTATGACGTGACGATAAACATGGTCGAGACCGCCCAGGAAAACGTGGAGTTCAAGGTCCCGCGGGTCTTGCGTCAGCCAGCGCAGGGAGCAGTGTCATGACGCTACAGTTTCTCATTACGGCACTTGTCGTTGTCCTGATCCCCGGCACAGGGGTCATATACACACTCGCAGTGGGTCTTGGACGTGGAACCCGGGCCTCGATTTGGGCGGCGGCGGGCTGTACTTTTGGGATTGTCCCGCATCTGCTGGCCGCGACGCTTGGGCTGGCCGCGGTGCTCCATACCTCCGCCGTTCTGTTCTCGGTGCTGAAATTTGCGGGCGTGGCTTATCTCCTCTGGCTTGCCTGGTCAGCCTTGCGCGACGGAGGTGCCATGGCCGTGGCACCGGACCGCCGCGAAGAGCCCGCGCTTCGGACGGCTTGGCGGGGCACTCTGATCAATGTTCTCAACCCCAAGCTATCGGTGTTCTTCCTTGCCCTGCTCCCGCCATTTCTATCGGGGGATCCGGGAACAGCGACCACCGAAATGCTGGCCTTGGGCGGGATCTTCATGGCCCTGACATTCGTGGTGTTCGTGGGCTACGGCGCATTTGCGGGCACCGCGCGCCGCTGGATCCTGGGCTCGGAGCGGGCCATGCGCTGGCTCAATCGCGGAATTGCCGTGATGTTCACCGCTTTGGCGGGACGCTTGGCCCTGGAACGTGCCTGACGGGGTGGCGGAATATGTGGCATTCGAGGGAACGGTGGAACCGATGCCCTGGGGGGACAAGACCTACACGGTACTGCCGGTTCCGCATGAGGTCGTGGCCAGGCTTGGCGATACAAAGCGGGTCGAGGGTGAAATCGCCGACCACCCGGTGAACCTCGCGCTTTCCCGGGCGCCCGTGATCGAAGGTGTCTTCCTTTGGACGGGGCGCGCTTTGCTTGAGCGGATTGGGATTGACCCTGGTGAGCAAGTCGAGGTCAGGCTGCGCGCCGCGCCCGCGGACGCCGTGGAAATCCCGGGTGATCTGCGGAATGCGCTTCTCAGGACCAACTCAATCGGCCTTTGGGAGGCGCTCAGCCCTGGCAAACGGCGCGGCGCGCTTCACCAGGTTGTTTCGGCGAAACGGCCCGAGACCCGTGCGCGCCGCATCGATGCCCTCATTGCGCACCTGGAGACGTAATCCGTGGTCCCGATCCCTCGTGCGGCCCTGATCCTTGGCCTCGCCGGTATCATTCCCTTCGCTTGGGGGGCGTTGACGCTTCTGTCTCCTCGTCTGGCGGAGGTGGGAGCGGAACATCTCGGGCCCCGCTTCATCGGCCCGGGTGTCCAGCTGTTCTACGGGACGGTGATCCTGTCATTTATGTCGGGGGTCCTTTGGGGCTTCTCCACCCGCGCGGAAGGCCGCCTTTCGGCCACAGGCTATGGCCTATCGGTGTTGCCCGCGCTTTGGGCGTTTTTCATGGTGGGCGGTGATCCCGTTGCCGCCTCAATCAATCTGATTGTCGGCTTCGTGGGACTTTTGGGCCTCGATTATCTTTTCTGGACCCTTGGACTGACCCCGCCGTGGTGGATGCATCTGCGCATTCTCCTAACGGCTTGTGTCCTAATTTGCCTCGGCGTGGGAGCAGGCTGATGCCAGACGCGCAAACGCTCGCGGTCTACGCCGCCAAGGTCGAGGACTACGCCGCCTTTCCGATCTCGGAGACACAGGAACGGAGCCTTGCGCGGTTCTTGGAAGGACTTCCGGCGGGCGCGTCGCTTCTGGACCTCGGTTGCGGCCCTGGACGCCAGGCGGCGCGGATGGTCGCCGCTGGCCACAGCGTAAGCGCGATTGATGCAGCCCCCGAGTTCGTTGAGGCTGCCCGGGCGCGGGGTGTCGCGGCGCGGGTCGCCGGGTTCGACGATCTCACCGAGGTCCAGGCCTATGACGGGATCTGGGCAAGCTTCAGTCTGCTCCATGCCCCAAGGTACGCGTTGCCGGGATATCTCTCCGCTATCGCGCGCGCCCTAAAGCCCGAGGGCCGTTTGTTTCTCGGCATGAAACTTGGCCAAGGCGAAGAGCGCGATGCCATGGGCCGCTTCTACGCCTATTTCAGTGAAGAAGAGCTTCGCGGGCATGTTGAGGCCGCTGGACTTCGCGTCACCCATGCCGAGACCGGCGCCGAGGTCGGCCTTGCGGGCAACCTCGATCCCTTCCTTCTGATCTTTGCGGATGCCTAAGCTTTTTGCCTATACGGATGGGGCATGTTCGGGAAACCCCGGCCCAGGAGGCTGGGGGGTTCTCTTGGTTGCCCGTGACGGAGACGCCGTGCTCAGGGAGCGCGAACTCACCGGCGGCGAGCCCGAGACCACGAACAACCGGATGGAGCTCTTGGCATCGATATCGGCCCTCGAGGCGCTTGATCGACCTGCGGCCATCACAGTTGTGACCGACTCGGCCTACGTCAAGAACGGCGTCACGGGCTGGATTTTCGGCTGGAAGAAGAACGGCTGGAAGACAAGCGCCAAGAAGCCCGTCAAGAACGAAGATCTCTGGCGCCGCCTTGACGCCGCCGCGGCGCGCCACGAGGTCACCTGGGAATGGGTGAAGGGACACGCGGGACACGACGAAAACGAACGCGCGGACAAGCTCGCACGCGCCGGAATGGCACCCTTCAAAGACGCCTGAGGGACGCGACTTCTGCCCTTTTGTGTCCGCGAAGAGCCACGCAATCACGCGAGACGTATCCCACGACCGAACCGGAAAGGCGGACGCCTGACCATCCGGCGGGGAAGTTGAGGGCAGTTTGCAGTGTAGTCAGGTAAAGTGGCAGCCTCGCGCACGCGCGCACGCGATCACCAAAGGGCCCAGGTCCGCACTGACTGGGTGTCGACACGGCCCGACGTTATTTTCGCCAATGGGTTGGTACGATGATCAAGGATCCCACCGAGGCGATGATCGCGTTGAGCCCCGGCGCTCCAAAACTGATCCCGAACATCAGCGTAACAAAGTAAAAGACGAACGCTCCGCCCACGCAGATAATGATCGATTGAAGAACCCCGTTATGGGTGAACCGCGACTTTTCGGAGATGTATCCAACGATGCCCGCGATGACGACGGTTCCAATGAGTGTGGGAAACATCTCGCTACCCTCCCAAAATGTTGCCCGGTGCGATCGCCCTGCCACGCAAGAACGCCGCAGCCTCTTGGCGTTCCCGCCCCGCGGCTTGGACTTCCAGAACCTCAACCGCACCGGTTCCACAAGCAACCGTCAGGCCCCTTAGAACGGTTCCTGGGCGAGCCGACCCTTCTGCCAAAGCGCTCCTGAGGAGCTTGATACGTTTGCCTTCAAGCGTCGTCCAGGCGCCTGGAAACGGCGAAAGGCCGCGAATTTTCCGGTCGATCTCTTCGGCCGATCGAGTCCAATCCACGCCCGCCTCGGCCTTGTCGATCTTGGCGGCATAGCTGACGCCGTCTTGCGGTTGTGGCATCGCTACGAGGGACGGAAGGCGTGACAGCGCATCGCTGATCAGCTCCGCACCGATCCCCGCCAAACGATCATGCAGGTCGCCCGCCGTGTCGGCCGCACCGATGTCGGTCGTCTTGCTCAGGAGCACTGGCCCGGTGTCGAGCCCCGCGTCCATCTGCATGATCGAGATGCCGGTGCTGGCGTCCCCAGCCATCACGGCTCGGTGGATCGGTGCCGCACCGCGCCATCGCGGAAGAAGCGACGCGTGGATATTGAGACATCCCCGCGCGGGTGCATCGAGCACGGGCCGTGGCAAAATCAGCCCATAGGCGACGACCACAGCCACCTCGGCCGCCAAACGCTCAAAGCCCTCCTGCGCCTCGGCACCCGCTAACGAGACAGGGTGGCGGATATCGAGCCCGAGGGTCGCGGCCCGAAGCGCGACCGGACTATCACGCTTTTTCTGCCCCCGGCCGGCGGGTCGCGGCGGCTGCGTATAGACAGCGGCGATCTCGTGTCCTGCGGCGTGCAGGGCATCTAGGGCCGGGACCGAGAAGTCCGGCGTGCCCATGAAGACAATTCTCATGGCTTGGACTTTCCGGCGCGCTTGATCAGCATCGCGCGCTTGGTCCGGCTCAGGTGATCAAAGTACATGCGACCTTGGAGATGATCGATCTGATGCTGAACGGACCTCGCCCAAAGCCCCTCGAACACGTGCTCGACCTCCTGCCCGGATGCATCGAGAAACCCGACACGCACTTTGGCGGGCCGGACGATCTCGGCCGAGACGCCAGGAAGACAAGGACTGCCTTCGGGGTACGCTCCGGTCTCCTGCGCGGCCTCTATGACATGCGGATTGGCGAGGCGTATTGCCTGACCGCGCGTGTCGCTCGCGTCAACAACCGCGAGCGCAAGACCGATCCCGATTTGAGGCGCAGCCAGTCCCAAGCCGGGCATCGCCTCCATCGTGTCAATCATGTCGTTCCAGATCACCTGGATGTCATCACCGATCACTTCGACCTGTTGTGCTTGAGTGCGCAGGCAGGCATGGGGCCAACGGACAATGGGTCGCGAGCTCACGTGCGACGAGACCGCCACCCACACGGGCCAGGAGAGGCCCGCATTCGGATCGAGAGCGTGCTCACGCCCGGTCTCGCTCGCGCTTCCGCTTGACCATCTTCCGGGTGATCATCTGGCGCCTAAGCGGCTTGAGATAGTCAATGAACAGCTTACCATCGAGGTGATCGATTTCATGTTGTACGCAGGTCGCCCAGAGACCGTCGAAGCCCTCTTCGCGCCGCTCACCATCAAGCCCCGTCCAGCTTACACGCACCTCTGCCGGACGCTCGACATCCCCGTACTGATCCGGGATCGACAAGCAGCCCTCCTCATAAACGTTCTTCTCCTCCGACGTCCACGTCACTTTGGGGTTGATCAGAACCATCGGCCTGGGCGGCGCGCCCTCCTCTTTGACGCAATCCATCACCAGAAGCCTCGACAATACGCCGACCTGGGGCGCTGCAAGCCCGATGCCGGGCGCGTCATACATCGTTTGGAGCATGTCTTCGGCCAGTTTGCGTATTTCCGTGCTAACGTCGGCAACGGGTTCTGCGACCTTGTTCAGGCGCGGGTCGGGATGGATCAGGATCTCACGGACTGCCATGGCCCTGATGTATGCGAGGCCACGGAGCCACGCAATGCGGGTTCCGCCTAAGGGGGCGGTCCAAGGTTTCCTATCAGCGGCGCCGCCTTTCGGCGTCGTCGGGCGCATCCAAGCGAGGTTTTTCGCGCGCGTGTGGATCAGGCGTTTCCAACCGGTCGGAACCTGCACTAGTGTCCGCCGGGAAACGCATTGGAGGGGTCTTTGGAATTCGATTTCGACACGCCAATCGGCTTGAGGAACACGCATTGCCAGAAATGGGACAATCTCTCGGTCTTGGCAGACACCGGAGCGCCGGGGACACCGGAGGACACCATTCCAATGTGGGTGGCCGATATGGACTTCGCGGCGCCTCCACCGGTCCTGACGGCCCTACGCGCGGAAGCCGCGCGTGGTTATTGTGGCTACTTCGGTATCCCCGAACCGGTGGCCGAAGCGGTGGCCGGTTGGATGACGCGAACTCATGGCTGGGCCCTCGACCCCGACCATGTTCGGTTTACCGTCGGCGTTATCGGCGGGCTTAAAATCGCACTCGAGGCCGTCACGCAACCCGGCGACGGCGTGATCGTCTTCCCACCGGTGTACCATGCGTTCTACCGGGTGCTTGACGCCCTGGACCGAGAAGTGGTCGAGAGCCCCCTGATCCTCCAGGATGGTCGGCACCAGATGGATCTTGACGCGCTCGAAGCCAGCCTGACCGGACGCGAAAGGGCCGTGATCTTCTGCTCACCGCACAACCCTGGGGGACGGATCTGGCAACCGCATGAGATCCAGGCGCTCGCCGCGTTCTGCGCGCGCCATGACCTTACTTTGATCGCCGATGAAATTCACATGGACCTGACCTTCCCCGGTGAAACCTTCCATCCGACCGCCAGTACGGCACCCGACTGCCTTGAGCGCTTGATCGTGCTTTCAGCGGCTTCCAAAGGGTTCAATCTCGCCGGCGGCGAAACAGGCTTTGCCGTGATCCCAGATAAAGCGATGCGGGAGCGCTACGATCTCGCAACCCCACGCGCGGGCGCTGGCCTGAACCGCTTCGGCATGGTCATGACCAAGGCAGCCTTTTCGGACGGCGATACCTGGTCGGCGGCGGTGCGTGCCTATCTCGCGGACAACTTCGCGCTTTGGCGCGAGAGGGTCGGCGCGCTGCCGGGCGTCCATGTCGTCGAAATGTCGTCCACCTATCTCACCTGGATCGACTTTAGGGGCACCGGCATGACCCATGGTGAGATCCGCAAGCGAATCGCTGATGGCGCGCGCATCGCGTCGAGCCCCGGCACACAATTTGGCACCGGCGGTGAATGCCACAACCGGTTCAATATCGCGATGCCGCGGCCGCTTTTGATCGAGGCCATTACTCGAATGGAAGCGGCCTTCGCGGATTTGCAGTAAGGATCAGAGTTTTTCGATGAGACCTGCCGGCGCAGCCTCGTCGCGAACGTAGTCGCGCGGAGCGGTCTCCGTTGCGCGCGTCTCGCGCTTGAACTCATAGACCATCTCTCCCGCCTCTTCCGCCGAGGCGACTATTAGGCACTCCGATAGGTGACGACCACCATCGTAGAGGTTCACACGGCCCCGCAACTGGGGTGCGTCGTCGCTATCAAGCGCGAATCCGCCGTCCCAGTACCTGAGGATCGTATACGCCTTGTCGCCAATCCGAACCCTCAGGCGGCTCTTCCGCCTAAGCCCTTGTTTTCTAGACATCTCAAGGCCCTGACGGACCTCTCTCGGCAGATACTCTGACATCCTATCCCCCGGGCACTTGGCACGAACACCCCGCATATCTGCCATGGTTTCACGAATTCGCAGTCGGTCAAGGAAAAGCGACATTGGTTCCAGATCGCAGATATATCCTGTGACACTTTGAGCCATTGTCGCCGATTCGTCACCAATCCCGTGATGTGCGTGCGTGCACTTTCCATGCGCCGAAAATACCGTGGGCAAGGGGTGCTCGGCAGGCTATGCCGCAAATGCAGCAGGACAGGAGTGCGTTATGGGACAGCTCGTGGACGGGGTTTGGAGCACGGATTGGTATGACACAAAGGCATCAGGCGGCAGATTCGTGCGGTCTGAGACGTCGTTTCGCAACTGGGTCACCGCCGATGGCGCTCCTGGTCCCTCCGGCGTCGGTGGCTTTCCCGCGGAGGCCGGGCGCTACCACTTGTACGTTTCCTATGCCTGTCCCTGGGCGCACCGGACGCTGATCTTCCGCGCTTTGAAGGGGCTCGATGAACTCATCAGTGTTTCGGTCGTTCACCCCGATATGCTGTCCGATGGTTGGACCTTTGGGACGGACTACCCTGGAGCCACAGGCGATGACCTTTTTGGTTTCGACTTCCTGCGCGAGGTCTACCTCAAGGCGAGCCCGGGAATCTCCGGGCGCGTTACTGTGCCAATCCTCTGGGACAAGGTCCAAGGCGCAATCGTGTCCAACGAGAGTTCCGAGATCATCCGGATGTTCAACTCTGCGTTCGATGGGATCACGGGCAATGAAGCGGATTTCTGGCCCGCGGCGATGCGCTCCGAAATCGAAGAGATGAACGCCCGCATCTACGACACCGTGAACAACGGCGTTTATAGATCAGGCTTCGCGACGACCCAGGAGGCCTATGACGAGGCGGTCACGGCGCTGTTTGACAGCCTTGACTGGCTTGAGGACCACCTCGCCAGCAATCGCTACCTTATGGGAGACCAGATCACCGAAGCCGACTGGCGGCTCGTGCCGACACTCTTTCGCTTTGATCCGGTCTATCACTTGCACTTCAAGTGCAATCGCCGTCGGATCATCGACTACCCGAAGCTATGGGGCTACACGCGCGAACTCTACCAGTGGCCAGGCGTTGCTGCGACGGTGAACTTTGATCACATCGTGCGCCATTATCACTTCAGCCACGAAACGATAAATCCGCACCGGATCATCCCGGTCAATCCAAACATAGACTGGACGGAGCCCCACGGGCGCGGCCAGCCTGACGGCTAGCCGGGCGCGTCGCCTGAGAGCATCTGCCCGGACCTTCTCTCTCGCCAAGCCAACCTAGATCGGCGAGGCGTGCCCGTGATGCTCGACAATTGCGGCCAGATCTTCCGGCGGTGTCTCGGACGCGATGTATGCCGCAGTGTTCGGGATCAGCTGAAAGATGGACCCATCCGAGAAGAAGGTTGACCGCGTCACGAAAACAACGCGCGCCTCAGGATGACGGTAGCTTGCAAAATCGGCCACCGCAAAGGCGCTCCCCTCGGATAGATCAAGGCTCAGTACAATCACGTTGACCGGGTTTTCCTGAAGGCGCTCAACAGCTGCCGATTGCGACGCCGCCAGCATCACCGATGCTCCGTGGCGCTCTAAATGACGTTTCCAAACCCTCGATAAGGCCTGGTCGCCCTCTACGATCAGGACGCGCATCCACCCTCCGATGCAATCACTTCATTGTTTGGTAGTAGGTCGAATAACTGCGCCCAGTCTCTTAACCAAAGGTTAACGAATGAATAACGAAGCCTGAAATTTGGTAAACGACTGCGTGTTCGGCTGTGATCCGCGCACAATCATTTGCAGGGCTGCAAACTCTAGCTACTGTGCCGCCAAAAGCGCCAAGGAGTCCGAGCAGATGCGCCTCTTATACCTACTCTTCCCAATTGCGATCGCCGTGGCAACGCCCGCGACCGCAAACGTTGCTTGCGGAGGAAGCTTTGGCGACTTTGTGCAACGCATGTCTGCCGAAGCCGTTAGGCGAGGCCACGACGCGGGCCTTGCCCAGCGTTTCTTTACAGGGGTTCGGCAAGATCCCAAGGTCATTCGGGCAGATCGCTCCCAAGGGATCTTCCAGATGCCCTTTACGCAATTTGCTCGGCGCCTAATCAGTCAGAACCGGCTGCAGAACGGACAGCGGAACGCCGAGCGTTACGACGCGGTGTTCGACCGCATAGAAAGCACCTGGGGCGTCAGCCGCGGCGTTCTCCTTGCATTCTGGGCGTTTGAAACGGATTTCGGGGCGGTTCAGGGCGACTTCAATACGGTCGATGCACTGGTAACCCTGTCACACGATTGCCGCCGCCCCGACCTATTTCGCCCGCAGGTATTTGCGGCGCTGGAGCTCTTCGAGCGGGGCGATCTGGACCCGCGCAGCACCACCGGGGCCTGGGCCGGCGAAATCGGAATGGTGCAAATGCTCCCGGGCGACATTATCGAAAATGGAATCGACGGAGATGGCGACGGCAAGGTTACCCTCAAGACCTCCGCGGCCGACGCGCTAATGTCGGGGGGCAAAATGCTGGCGTCGCTGGGATGGCGCGCAGGCGAGCCATGGCTACAAGAAGTGTCCCTCCCGCGAGATCTCGACTGGAGCCAAACGGGTCTCGACACGAAAAAGACGGTCTCGGAATGGGCGCGGCTCGGGGTCGGCGCGAGGAGCGGGTCCCTTGGCCCCGGCACCTTGCCCGCCTCGATCCTTTTGCCGGAAGGCCGAAACGGACCGGCGTTTCTCGCCTACCCCAATTTCGACGTCTATTTTGAATGGAACCAGAGCTTTGTGTATGTGATGACGGCCGCTTATTTTGCCGCCCGTCTCGAAGGGGCGCCCGTTTTTGACGCGGGCAACCCGTCTCCCGCGCTTGCGGAAGGCCAGATGAAAGCGCTGCAAGAGAAGCTTGTGCGGCGTGGACACGATGTGGGTGGTGTCGACGGCATTCTTGGCCGTATGACGCGCAGCGCAGTGCAAAAGGAGCAAGCGCGCCTTGGCTTGCCCGCCGATGCCTGGCCCACGGCCGACCTCTTAGAACGTCTCTAGCATCCTGGACCATAACCAACGGTCACAAGTGATCTGCGCGGGTTTGGCAGTGAAGGGCCAGATCAACGTCGTAAGGTCAGTTTGCCCGGACGACGGAAATCTCTTTTGGTTGGGTTGCGGGCAACTCAGGGCCATCTTGAATTGTGCCAAAGCCGCCTGCGATCGCCAGAAGCGCGAACAAAAAAGCAAATGCGCAAAATTCCCGCACGGGCACAACCCTCACCTGTGGCCGAACCGTCATGGCACGATTGCCGCGCTTACACAACGTTAACGCGAAATTAAGCGGATTTTTCGCCACCCTGGGTTTATTAGGCCACCATTGCCTCGGCCTTGCGCAGATCAACCGAGACGAGCTGGCTCACGCCCTGCTCTCCCATGGTCACGCCGAAAAGGCGGTCCATCCGCGCCATCGTCACTGCGTGGTGAGTGATAATCAGAAAGCGGGTATCGGTCCGGCGCGTCATTTCCTCAAGCAAATCGCAGAAGCGGTTCACATTGGCATCATCAAGGGGCGCGTCCACCTCATCGAGCACGCAGATCGGTGCGGGATTGGCTAAGAACACGGCAAAGATGAGCGCCAGCGCCGTCAAGGTCTGTTCGCCGCCCGACAGGAGGCTCAGCGTCGAGAGCTTCTTGCCTGGAGGCTGGCACATGATTTCGAGCCCGGCATCGAGCGGGTCATCGCTTTCGACCATGACGAGCTTGGCCTCGCCGCCGCCGAAGAGGTGCTGAAAGAGCATGGCAAAGTTTGCGTTGACCTGCTCGAAAGCCGTGAGGATCCGCTCGCGCCCCTCACGGTTCAAACTGGAAATGCCCGATCGAAGGGTTCGGATCGCCTCTTCCAGATCGGTCTTTTCAACCACGAGTGAGGTATGTTCAGCCTCGACCTCGCGCGCGTCCTCTTCGGCGCGCAGATTGACGGCACCCAAGGCATCGCGTTGACGCTTGATGCGCGCAACATTCGTTTCGAGTTGCGCGGCGTCGGGCATAGTCTCGGGGTCACCACCCAAGTGCTCGAGGAGATCTTGTGGTGAACACTCCTGCTCTTCTGCCACCCGCTCGGCCGCTGCCCGTACGGTCGCGCGCGTGTTCTCCGCACGCGCCTCCGCGCCAGCCCTAGCTTCGCGGGCCTCGGACGCCGCGCGCTCCGCCTCACGTTCCGCCCCGACCGCGCTTCGCAGCACGGCCTCCGCCTCGGCCAGCCCATCCGCGGCGAGTTTCCTGCGCGCCTCTGCACTCTCGATCTCATCGGTCAGTCGCTCGCGCTTTTCCGCCAGCACGGCCGGTTCCGCCCGGGCGTCCGTGAGCTCCAGCTCCGCCGTCGCACGGCGCGCCGCAAGATCTGAAATGCGCGCACCGGCCGTCTCTGCGCGGTGCGCCCAAGTTGCGAGTTCTTTGGCGATTTCGCCTTGGCGTTTGGTGCGGTCCTCACCGGCGCGCCTCAGTTCGTCATGCTCGGAGCGGCGCGTGATCATGGTCATACGCGCAGCCTCGACCGTGACCTTCATCGCGTCGACCGAGCCGCGCGCGGCGTCGAGATCATCAAGCGCCTTAAGCCCGGCTTCCGCCGCGATCATCCGTTCGCGCGCGGCAGACGCCTCATCCTGATGGCGCCGCGTCGCCAGGCGCGCCGTTTCAAGCTGGCCCGCGGCAATCGAGCGATCGGCCTCAGCACGCGAAAGCTCCCGGCTTGCATCGGTCACCCGCTGATCGGCCGTGCGACGCACCTCTCGGGCGCGTGCATCGAGCCCCGAGACCTCCGCAAGCGTCTCCTTTAGAACGTCATGGGCCCGCACGGCCCCATCCGCGCGCGCCGTCGCACCCTCGAGTTCCCGCTTTAGCTCCTCAAGGCGGTTGAGCTGCTTGAGCCGTAGGGCCGCCGCCGAGGGGGCATCGTCTGCGCCAGCCCGGAACCCATCCCAACGCCAAAGATCGCCTTCGGGACTGACAAGGCGCTGTCCGGGCAAAAGCTGATGCTGCAGCGCGTTTCCCTGCGCGCGATCCACCAAGCCCACCTGGGCGAGCCGACGTGCCAGCACATCCGGCGCCGCGACGTGATCCCCAAGCGCTTGCACGCCCGCCGGTAAGGCCTGACGCTCGGTGTAATCCGGCAGGAGTGCCCATCCCGTGGCACCTTCGTTGCCAATGGCGGGTGCGCGAAGGTCATCGGCCAGCGCAGCACCAAAGGCTTTTTCAAACCCGTCATCCACCCGAAGAAGATCCAGGAGCTGAGCGCCTTCCGAGGTGTCCCGCTCGACAAGGCGTGCAAGCGCTCCAACCTCGGCCTTGAGCGCGCTCACTTCTCCTTCGGCCTCCGACCGTCCCGCTCTCGCCTCAGCCTCTCGCGCCGCAGCCGCCGTTCGTTGCAGATCGGCGTCCGCCAGAGCCGCTTCCGCCGCCGACGCCGATGCCGACGCGGATTGCAAAGCCGCTTCCGCTTGCGCGACGGTCGCCGTCGCTTCAGCCTCGGCAGCTTGGGCCCGCGTCGCGGTGTCCAAGGCGCGCTCCGCCTCCGCTTCGCCCCGGTTCACCGATTGGCGCTCGTCATCCAAAAGCCGGTGCGCAGATTGGTGACGCGCGGCCAACCGGGCCACATCCTCGGTCAGGCGGCCGAAGGTGGCTTCGCGGTCTTGCAAAACCTGCGCCGCGTCTTGGGCTTCGGCCGCCGCAGCTTCGAGCCGGGCGGCGTGACCCTGTTCCTCGACGGCGAGCTCAGCTTCCTCCGCGCGCAGCCCAGCCAGTGTCTGGTCGGCGTCGCGGTTTAACGCGTGTTCGCGCTCGATGTCGTTTGCCAGCTGCTCCACGCGGGCAGACAGGCGCTCGATTGCTTCAGTGACGCGTCGTTCCTCGTCACCAAGCGCATCCCGTCCGAGGATCATCCTCTGCAGCACAGCCTCCGCGATCGAAGCCTCTTCGCGCAATGGCGGCAAAGCGTCTTCGGCCGCCGCGCGCGTGTCGGTCGCCTTCCGCGCATCCCGTTCGGCCGCCGCGGCCGCCTGCAGATGATCGGTCAGCTCGGCCGTGGCCAAGGTCTCGGCATCAGATGCTTCGCGCCAGCGCCGGTAGAGCAGAAACCCTTCCGCGCGCCGCAGCGCCTCGCTCAAATCCCGATAGCGCGCGGCCGCCCGCGCCTGACGTGCCAGCTGCTGGAGCTGAGCGGCAAGCTGCTCGATCACATCGTCGACGCGCAGAAGATTGGTCTCTGCCCCCTTCAGCTTCAGCTCCGCTTCATGCCGACGCTGATAAAGCCCCGAGATCCCCGCGGCTTCCTCGAGGACCCGTCGACGCGCCTGCGGCTTTGCATTGATCAATTCCGATATCTGGCCCTGGCGGACAAGTGCGGGCGAATGCGCTCCGGTCGATGCGTCCGCGAAGAGCATTTGTACGTCGCGCGCGCGCACGTCACGGCTATTGACCTTATAGGCAGACCCCGCGTCACGCGTAATCCGCCGGGCGATCTCGAGGTGGTCGGCATCGTTGAACCCCGCCGGCGCCAGCCGGTCGGAATTGTCCATCGACACCGCGACCTCCGCGAAGTTGCGCGCCGGTCGGCGGGAGGTTCCCGCAAAAATCACATCCTCCATGCCGTCGCCACGCATGGCGGTTGGGCGGTTCTCCCCCATGACCCACCGTAAGGCCTCCAAAAGGTTGGACTTTCCACAACCATTGGGGCCGACGATGCCCGTCAGACCGTGGGCGATCACCATCTCGGTGGGATCGACAAAGCTCTTGAACCCATTCAGCCGTAGTCTTGTGAGCTGCACGCGGCGTCCTTCTTTCGGGTGATTCCGCCTCGTCACAGGGTCGGTCGCGGATACGACGCTGTCAACGGGAAGTATCAACTGATGCGAAGGCAACCGCGCATTGCCACAATATGTGGGAGTTCGGCGCGGGTCGTCGCCCGGGTTATCCACATCATTTCGGTTTGCCTTGACCGGCCGCCGGGAGCGTGCACTACAAACAGTGGGCGTGCCGGGTCGAGTCGGACAGGGATCACCTGGCGCATTGGGCATCGGCCTGGGGGCAACTGCAATGTTCGACGTACCCAATCTGACGATAAGGGTTGAATCTCCACGAATAGACGACGTGATGGCGCTGATCGGAAGCGCGGCATGCAGCGCTGAGGACAGTATTGAGGATGTCACCGGGCCCAACGCCGAAGTGCTGGTTGCCCGCGTGAACGGTGCGCCGGTTGGCTGCATCACCTTGGTTGACAATGTTCGCTTTGGCGAGGTGAAGCGGCTCTATGTGGACCCCGAGGCACGAGGCAATGGAATTGGAGCGGCGCTCGTCGCGGCGCTCGAGTCTGCGGCGCGGGACATTGGGCTCCGGGTGCTGACAACCGCGGCGACCGGCAAGGGTCACATGACGCGCGATCACCTCTCCAGCTACGGCTTCTACGCAGCAGACGCGATGCGCAATGCGTCCGACGGGCTGTTTGAGAAGCGGCTCTGACGGCAGCTCAGTCAATACAGTCCACGGCGGCCGTGATAAGGGCCTGGTCGCCCTTCATGCTTCTGGGGCGAACCGGGCAGCCCGTTGCCGCCTCGATCGCCACAATCGCCCCCAAGAAAACATGACTCTTTCGTGGGAGACCTCCGCCCGATCGAAGCAGTTCAACCTCATCGGCTCGCCGAAACACGCGAAATGTCATCCCATCAACCTCATAGGCGCCAACCTCGGCTCCCATGAAGCGGGACGAGGGCGTTCCGCAGGCGGCGACCAAGGCAGTGAGCGCAACAATTGCGACCTTTGCGAGCATGGCGAACTGTGTGCAGCACTAGGTTAATGAAACCCTAGCGCGAAACCGTTAAGAGCGCTTCAGGCCCCAGCTTCCCGGTGACGGGCGGCTCAGCGAGGAGACTGCACCCATGTTACTTTGTATTTCCGGAGCGCTTCGCCGCGAATCCACCAACACGCGCCTGCTGCGGGAAGCCGCCAGGCTCTATGGCGGGGAGCACGGCTTTGGAGACCTGAACCTGCCGCTCTATGACGGCGATCTCGAAGCGGCAGAAGGGATCCCCGCGCGAGTGTCCGATCTCGCAGAGGCGATTTCGAAGGCCGAGGCCGTGGCGATCTCATCGCCGGAATACAATCAGTCATTCACAGGGGTGCTGAAGAACGCCCTCGACTGGGTATCCCGAATCAAGGGCGCCCCGTGGCACAATAAGCCGGTAGCGATCATGTCCGCAGCGGCGGGTCGGGCCGGCGGCGCCAGAGCAAACTATGCACTCAGGCTCGCTCTGACGCCATTTCGGCCGCGTCTGCTGACGGGTCCCGAGGTCTTGTTGGCCGATAGCTCAAACGCGTTCGATGACGCGGGGCACCTGGTTAACGAACGATCGGCAAAGGACCTGAGCGACCTCATGGCCGCGCTTCGGGCCGAGGCCGCCAGATAGCTCAAACCTCCGGCTTGCCCCGGCGCGCAGAGCCGTTAGGCTCGCGACCCAATGGGTGAAGACAGACTTCGGGACATTACCGTCGAAGATAGAATGGACGCCGCGCGGGCCGCGGCGCTTTGGGCCGTGCTGGGGCTGAGCGGCACGCCCCCCGGAACCGGGGATGCCCTACCGCCGTTCTTCCACCAGGTCTATTTTTGGGATCCCAGGCCAATGATCGGGATTGGACCCGACGGTCACCCAGCCTTGGGAGAGCTGATCCCCGACATGGGCTTGCCCAGGCGGATGTGGGCAGGGGGTACGCTGATTTTCCACGCACCACTTCTTGCCGGGGTCCTTGCCACACGACGCACCCGAGCGATCGCGGCAACACGTAAGACGGGCAACAGCGGCCCCCTTGCCTTCGTGACGCTCCGCCATGAGATTAGACAGCGCGGCACGCTCGTGGTTACCGAAGATCAAGATCTTGTCTATCGCGAGACCAGCGCCGGTCCGGCCAACCCCACCCGGGCGCCGCTGGGCGCCGAGGTTCGCGAACGCCGGGCCTTCGATCCGGTCACCCTTTTTCGCTACTCGGCGCTTACCTTCAACGGCCACCGGATTCACTATGACGCCGATTACGCGCGCGGCGTCGAAGGGTATCCCGGCCTTGTCGTGCATGGTCCGCTTCTCGCGCA
>JBCCKB010000023.1:0-17386 GCA_039027595.1 Pseudomonadota bacterium
GCCCAGCAGGAGTTGTTCATCAAGGCGATGACCGGAAGGATGTCGACCCTTTCGAGCCCCGAGCCCGAGGAAGACGGTCCTGCCAGTGACCTGGCCGACATCAAGAAGCAACTCGCCGATCTGCAAAAGCAAATCACCAAAATGGGTGAATAGGGCGCGCCGCCGACGCGCGGTGTTTGAGGGGACGGTCTGCCTTGCGGCACCGCGTCCATGGTGGTCGTCGAGATGTCGGGGCAGTCGACCGGGCCTTTGGCCGCGCGCGCCTTCCGGTCGTACGGAACCTGCGGCGCCTGCTATGCGACGTCGCGGAAGACCGCCTCTAGGGCATCGGCGAGCTTTGCGAACATCTCGTCCATCTGAGCCTGCGTGATGACGAAGGGCGGGCAGAGTACAATTGACTGACCGAGCGGTCGGCAAATCAGGCCCCGGTCGGTACACGCGTTTGCGATCCGTTCGGAGACGCTGAGGTCGCTCGGGAATGGGGCCTTGCTTGCTTTGTCAGCGACAACCTCGAGAGCTCCCATGAGCCCCTTGCCGCGGGCCTCGCCAACGTTGCGATGCGCCGCGAGTTCTGAGAGACCGGCCTCGAAGCGGGGCGTAAGCGCCCGAACATTCTCGAGAAGTCCCTCGTTTAGAATTACATCGATGGCCTTGAGCGATATCGCGCAGCCCACTGGGTGGCCCGATGCCGTGAAACCGTGCGGAAACTCCTCAATGCCCGCTACCGCCTGATCCATCCGGTCGGCGAGATCCGGCCCAAGGATCACCGCTCCTATCGGAAAGTAGCCTGCTGACATCGCCTTGGATGCGATCACCGCGTCGGGCGTGAAGCCATAGGTCTCCGAGCCCCAGACCGCGCCCGTTCGCCCAAAGCCGCAAATCACCTCATCGGCGATCAGCGGGATCCCGTGCGCCCTAAGCACCGGATGAATTGCTTGGAAGTAGCCGGCGCTTGGCGGGATCACCCCGCCGGCTCCCATCACGGGCTCGGCGAAGAACCCCGCAATCGTCTCGGAGCCCTCGCGCGCAATGACGTCTTCAAGCTCCGTCGCCAGCCGTTGAGTGAAGGCCGCCTCGCTTTCGCCGGGCGCGCCCTCGCGCCAGTGGTGTGGACAGGTCAGGTGGAGAAAGCCCTCAAGCGGAAGCCCGAACTCCGCGTTGTAGGGCTTGCCCGTCATCGAGGCCGACACGGCGGTAACACCATGGTAGGCGTTCTTTCTCGTCAGGATCTTGCGGCGATGCGGGCGCCCTTCCGACCGGGCCAGTAGCCAGAGCATCTTGACCATCGTGTCGTTCGCTTCGGACCCTGAATTTGTGTAAAACACCTTGCCGCGGGCAAAAGGGGATACCTCGATAAGCCGTTCGGAAAGCGCGACGGTCGTGTCCGCCATCCGACCAAAGAAGGCGTGATAGCCCGGGAATCGGTCGTATTGTGCCTTCGCCGCCGCGGTGAGGCCGGGATGGTCAAAGCCCGCGACCATGTTCCATAATCCCGAGTTCGCATCAAGATAGCGTTTGCCATGGACATCGACAACGTAGGGACCCTCTCCATGGGTAAGGACCACCGTGCCCCGCTCGCGGACCGTGGGGAGGTCGGTAAACCCGTAGAAGGAATGCGCGTCGGCGCGCTTCTCCCAGCTATTGGCGATGTCGTCGGGCATGTGTGTCTCCGATCTCCCTGCTCTGCGTGACGCTAGACCGCCCCCCGAACTTGTTCAATCGCCCACCTTTTCCACGCCGCCGCCGCAGGATATCGGGGAGCATGGTCGAGACATCCGGAAAGCTGACCCTTTGGGGGATCGAGGTCTTCGCGGCGGTGGCAGAGGAGCGGTCCGTCTCAGCGGCCGCCGGTCGCCTCGGCGCCAGTCCCTCGGCGGTGAGCCAGCAGCTTGCCAATCTCGAGGCCGCATTGGGCACACAGCTTGTTGACCGAAGCGCGCGGCCCTTTGCGCTTACGCCCGCTGGCACGCTTCTCAGACGCCGTGCCGAGACAATCATAAATGAGGCGGCCGCCGCCCGTGCCGAGCTGTCGTCGCATGATCTGTCGCAGCTCGGACGCCTGAGCCTAGGTGTGATCGAGGATTTCGACGCCGAAGTGACGCCGCGCCTTTTGGATCGGATGGGTGACAGACTGAAGGGAACAGGCTTTCTGCTCGAAACCGGAGCCAGCCATCGGCTGTATGATCTCTTCGAGGCACGCACACTTGACATCATCGTCGCCACCGAAAGCGAGGATCCGGCGGACTGGATGGATGTGCACCCGCTGCTCGAGGAGCCGTTTGTCGCGGTGTTTCCAAAGGGCCAGACCAACATCGAGGCGCTCCCTTTGATTCACTACACCACACGCCATCTCATGGGCCGTCAGATTGCGCGGCATCTGGTGCGCGAGGGGCGACGCTTCGAGAGCCGCTTTGAGATTGATAGCTATGTCTCGATCATGGCGATGGTCGCGCGAGGTGCCGGTTGGAGTGTGCTGACGCCCTTAGGCGCGCTCTGCGGAGGCTCGCTCGACGGCGTGGAGTTGGCCGATTTACCCACGCGCAGACCGTTGAGCCGGCGCATTTCGCTCATGGCCCGCAAGGAGAGCTTCTATGAGATCCCAGGCGAGATTGCAGAGCATTTGCGCGGGCTCCTGGCGACCCGTGTTGTCAGTCCCGCATCGGCCCGTTGGCCCTGGCTAGGCGACCGCCTTCGTGTCTTGTGAGCGCATGACCGTTTTGGCCGCGGACAGGAGCGCTTCGGCGAAGTAATCGCACTCTTCAACCGTCAATCTTGCCGGAAGGCGCACGTCGCAGGCGCGCATCAACATCGCGCGGGTTTTGGGCAACTCTGGTTGAGGTCCGAGAAACGCCCAGTTCCAGAAGGCGCGCGCATTGTCCGCGCTCATCCCAAACACTTGAACGGAAACATCGGCCCGCGCGGCCTCTGCCACAAAGGCGGTCACATCGGCGTCGGACATGTTGACTAGGTTGAACTGGATCGAATCGGGCGCGCGTTCCTCGGGATCCAGGGGATCGGGCACATGGATCCAGCGAGACGTGTTGAGCCTCTGTGCCACGTGATCATGGTTTCGCCGCCCATCGCGCACGCGGCGCGGGACTTCGGCAAGTTGCGGTCGGATGATGGCTGCGGAGAGGTTGCTGAGGCGCGTATTGTAAAGCGGGAGATGGTTCTGCCAGCGCGCGAAGGCATCCTGCAGAACCGGGTGCTTCTTCCAATTGTGCTCATAGGCACCCGACATAATGACGGCGCGGGCAATCAAGTCGGCGTCGTCGGTGATCAAGACCCCACCTTCGCCGGCATTCACGAGCTTATAGGACTGAAAGGAAAAGCACCCGACATTGCCGAGTGTTCCAATCTTCCGCCCAGCCCAGCGGGTGCCTAGCGAATGTGCTGCATCCTCGATCACCGGCAAACCATGCGCTTCGGCCAGCAGCATAATCGCATCCATGTCGCTGGTGTGTCCGCGCATGTGGCTTATGAGGATCGCATCCACCGCGTCGAGCTTGGCCTCGAGGTCCGCCAAGTCGATTCGGTAGTTTTCGCCCACCTCCACCAGCACCGGCTCGCACTCTGCATGCACCACGGCCGAGGGCACGGCCGCGAAGGTGAAGGCCGGGATTGCGACCCGGGCTCCTGGCTTTAGACCAAGTGCCTTCATGGACAAAAAGAGCGCCGCGGAGCAGGAAGCTACCGCCAGCGCGTAGCGTGCTCCCATCATTTCGGCGAATTCACGCTCCAGGAGCGCCACTGGCGCGTTCGCCTTGGCGGTGTACCGAAAAAGATCGCCCGAGGCGAGAAGACGCGCCACCTCCGCGTGCGCGGCGTCGGGGATCGGCTCGGCGTCGTAGCTGTTGGGGGCGCGGGTCATCTTTTCAACATCCTGAAAGTTATTTTCGGGAAACCTGTAACAGATCGACGTGGCATTTCCATGAAGGAAGTGTTTCATCGCGGCGCCCTCGCACGTCGATCAAATCGTTTCGATGAAGAAATATCACAGTCCCAGACGGTCTCGGAGGGCAAACCAGGTCATCGCGAGGGTGAGGAGGGGCGCCCGAAGAGCTGCGCCGCCCGGGAAGACCGGGACGGGCAAGGTTCCCAGGATGTCGAATCTCTCTGCCTGACCAGCGATTGCCTCGGCCATTACTGTTCCGGCAAAGCCCGACAGAGCAACTCCGTGCCCGGAGAAGCCGCTGGCATTTAGGATGGACTGTCCGACGCGCGCCACCATGGGAAGGCGCGTCATAGTGATCCCCAAGGTTCCTCCCCAGACATGGCTAAGCTCGACGCCTTCGAGTTGCGGGAAAAGCCGCGTCATGCGCCGGACAAGCGCGGTCTCGATATCCTTGGGAAACCCGATCGCATAGCTTTCACGACCGCCAAAGAGAAACCGGCCGTCTTCAGACATCCGGTAGTAGTTCACGACAAATTTAGAGTCGGCCACGGCGATGTCTTGGGCGAGGATCGAGCGTGGATCGTCCAAGGGTTCGGTCGCCGCGATGAAACTGTTGATCGGCATGACGCGCGCGGCCACGCGCGGGTGCAGATCGGGCATGTATCCGTTGCCGGCGAGGATGATGTGGTCGGCGGTGACCGTGCCCGTCGGGGTCTGGACGCGCGCGGGGGTCTTGTCTTCTACCCCCGTGGCCTCGGTCATTTCGTAGATGAGGGCGCCTGCCACCTCGGCAGCCCGCGCTAGCCCCAAGGCATAGCGCAAGGGGTGGATATGTCCCGCGCCCCAGTCGAGTGTCCCGCCCGTGTAGCGCGGGGTCTTGACCATGGCCCGCATGGCATCGTGGTCGAGCGTTTCCACTGCATGGTAGTTGTGAACCTTGGCGAGGTGCTCGGCTTCTCGCGCAAGCTCATCAGCTTGTGCCCGCGTGTAGGCTCCGTGGGCCACGCCGGGCGTGTACCGCGCCTCGGGAGCATGGGTCTTGGCATGGCGGCGGACCTGCTCCTTGGCCGCTTCGCCCATGTCCCACAGCACCTGCGCCGCGTTCCCACCGACACGGTCCCTGATCCAACGCTGGTCCTTGTTAAAGCCCGAGCTGACCTGGCCTCCGTTGCGCCCGGATGCGCCGAAACCAGCGCGATGCGCGTCAAGCACGATCACCGAGAACCCACGGCGCGCGAGTTCAAGCGCTGCGGAAAGCCCCGTGTAGCCGGCGCCGACCACGCAGACATCGGCGCGCGCGTCTCCGTCAAGCTTTGGTCTCGGAGGCGGGATCTCGGCGGTCGCGCGATACCAGCTTCCGGGAAACTCGCCGGGTGCGTCGTTGCGATAAAGGGTGTTCATCAGACGTTCAGCAGCAGGTGCTCGCGCTCCCAGGGGCTGATCACCTGAAGGAACTCGTCGTACTCGGCGCGTTTGACTGTCTCGTAAACCTCGGCGAAGCGGGAGCCGAGCACATCGCGGACCGCGGTCGCGGCACCGAAACTCTCCAGCGCCTCCCAGAGGCTTTTTGGCAGGGTCCGATCGTCATCACCGCCGAGATAAGCATCGCCTTTGTAGGACGCCCCCGCGCGGTCCTCTTGCACAAGGCCGAGATAACCGCAGGCCAACGAGGCGGCGATTCCGAGATACGGATTGCAGTCCATACCCGCGAGGCGATTTTCCACACGTCGGCTTTCGGGCTCGGAGATCGGGATCCGGATCCCTGTAGTCCGGTTGTCGCGTCCCCAGGCAAGGTTAATCGGCGCGGCATGGTCCTTCACGTAACGCCGGTAACTGTTCACATAGGGTGCCATGATTGCGATTACATCGGGCAGGTGCTTCTGGAGCCCACCGATGAAGTGAAAAAACGCATCCGTTTCGCCCCCCTGTGGTCCAGCAAAGACGTTGCGGCCGGTATCCGAAGCGGTGATCGAATGGTGAATATGCATCGCCGAGCCGGGTTCACCTTCGATCGGTTTCGCCATG
The DNA here is from genome assembly GCA_039027595.1 of Pseudomonadota bacterium. Taxonomy (GTDB): domain Bacteria; phylum Pseudomonadota; class Alphaproteobacteria; order Rhodobacterales; family Rhodobacteraceae; genus Ovoidimarina. The sequence continues at coordinate 5,921 of JBCCKB010000023.1, forward strand.
AACGTGGCGTAGCAATCATGGCGAAGGGCCGCTTCGCGGATCAGCCGCTTGAAGAAGAATATCTCGTCGGCGAGCTTGACGGGATCGCCGTGGCGCAAGTTGATTTCGACCTGGCCGGCACCCCCTTCTTGGGTAATCCCGTCGATCTCGAAGCCCTGCGTCTCGGCGAACTCATAAATATCATCGATCACGGGGCCATACTCATCCACGGCGGACATTGAATACGCCTGGCGCCCCGCCGCAGGGCGACCGGTCCGGCCCATCATCGCCTCGATGGGCTTGCCGGGGTCGACATTGCGCGCCACGAGGTAAAACTCCATCTCGGGCGCAACGATTGGGTCCCATCCTTTGGCGCGGTACATCGCGCAGACCCGCTTGAGAACGTTGCGCGGGGCCATGGGCACGGGTTCATCCTTTTGAGTATAGGCGTCGTGGATCACTTGCACGGTCTTGTCGGCGGTCCAGGGCGCGGCGGTGGCCGTGGAGAAATCCGGCAGCAGGATCATGTCGGGCTCGGTATAGCCCTCACCCCCCTCCTGTTCGGACCAGTCCCCCGTGATTGTCTGGTAGTAGATCGAGTTCGGCAGGTAGAACCGGCTTTGGCGCGCGAATTTCGCTGCTGGCATGGCCTTTCCACGGGCGATGCCGGGAAGGTCCGAGATGATGCACTCCACTTCGTCAAGCCGCTCGCCCCCGATGTAGTCGCGCAGCGCGCCGGGGCATTTCTCGAGCCAGTCACCCATGACGCGTCTCCCTGAAGAACGCGCCGATTTGATGCGCGAGCCGTTGGTTGTCGACAGGCTCATCGAGGGCGTCTTCTGCCCGCTGGATGAGGGGCTCCGGGACAAGACCCGGCGCGCGGACCTCGATGAGGCTCGCAACTTCCTGGCGGTCGAACTCGGGGTGGGCTTGGACGGTGAACGCGCCGCCGGGATAGACGAGGGCCGCGTATTCGCAATGCGGCGAGCGCGCCACAACCTCGGCCCCCGGTGGCGTGGCGACAACCTGGTCTTGGTGCCAGGCATTGAGAACCACCTTGTCTCCGTTCCAGTCGTATTCATGGCGACCGATGGCCCAGCCGCCTTTGAATTTCTCCACCCGGCCCCCAAGCGCCTGTGCAACGATCTGGTGACCGAAACATATGCCCACGATCGGAACACGTGCTTCATAGGCGGCGCGGATAAACTCCTCGAGCCTCGCAATCCAGGGATGGTCCTCGTAGGCACCGTGTTTCGAGCCGGAGATCAGCCATCCGTCGGCGGCATCGACACTCTGGGGAAACTCCGAATTCACCACGTCCCAAGGAACAAGTTCAATTCCTTGACCCTCGAGAAGTCGTCCGTAGAGTTGGTCGTAGTCGCCGGTTCGGGCCTGCATCTCGTCGGGCAGGTGGCCGGCCGTGAGAAGTCCGATACGCATTCAACACCGCTATTCACGACGTCGAGACCCTACAGTTGCCGCTAGACGGTGTCGAGATAGAGCCTGTGACGCTCCTGGTCGCTTAGGTTGGCGAAAACCCGCATCTCTTGGCGCTTGGTCCGTGTGAAATTCTCGATCAGCATGACCGGGAGGAAATCGGGCAACAGCTCGGAGGTCTCGAAACGTTCAACCGAATCCGCCCAAGTGCCGGGAATGCTGGGTAAGGTCTGCTCGTAGGCGTTCCCAGCAATCGGTGCTGGGGGCGAAAGCCCTTTGTCAACACCTGCGACCGCAGCGCCCAGCACCGCCGCGAACAGGAGGTAGGGATTGGCATCACCGCCCGCCACTCGATGCTCGAAGCGTCGCGCCTGAGAGCTGCCGCCTGGAACCCGGATCGCCGTGGTGCGGTTTTCGTAAGCCCAGGCAATGCCCGTGGGCGCGTGTGCGCCCGGGACCAGCCGATCGTAGCTGTTTGCGTGGGGAGCGAAGATCAAGGTGCTGTCCGCCATCGCGCGAAGGCACCCCGCGACCGATGCAAGCAGTATGTCCGAACCTGATGCGCCGCCGTTGTCAAAGACATTTCGCCCGTCCCGATCGACGACCGAGACATGGGTATGGAGGCCGTTTCCCGCGTCATCACCGTAGGGTTTGGCCATGAACGTGGCTGACATACCGTGCTTTCGCGCAAGACCCCGGACAAGCATTTTAAAGAAGAACGTGTCATCCGCCGCCTTCATCGCGGGACAGTGGCCAAGGCTCACCTCAAATTGGCCGCGCCCAGCTTCTGACGTGGTGGCAACCGGAGCAATCCCCATGGCGTCAGCACCGGCATGGAGCTCGGCGAAGAACGCCTCAAACTCGTCAAGCTCGGCAAGAGAAAGGATGTGCCCGCCAGTCGCTCGGCCCGCAGACTTATGCCGTTCGGGCGGCTGCAGTGTTCCGCTGGACGCGTCCAGAAGTGTAAATTCAAGCTCCGCGGCGCAGATCGGTTGCCAACCGCGCGCAGCATACCGCGCGAGCACCTGGTCGAGCGCGTGCCTGGGATCGCCGGCAAAAGCCTGCCCATCCTCTTGGAACATCCACATCGGCAGGAGCGCGGCTGGGGTCTCGAGCCAGGGGATCGGCAAGAAGCCACGGTCCGTCGGCCGTAGCACGCCGTCGGCGTCGCCCGTCGCGAAGACGAGTGGGCTGTCGCTGATATCGTCACCGCGAATGTCGAGATTGAGAGCCGATAGCGGCATGCGCGCGCCGTTGTCCGCCAAGTGCGCCGCGTAGCCAACGGGCACCCGCTTGCCACGCGCTTGCCCGTTGAGATCCGCCACAGCGGTGCGGATCGAGACGATGTCTGGGGTGTCGACCAGCCAATCCACAAGCGCTGTCATCGCAAGATCTGTGGTCTGATCTTTAGCTTGCGGCGGTTCTCTGTGGGCAGATGCTGATTAAGCCGGCGGTTCACCATGCCGAAAGCGGTAATCACCAGGAGCGTCAGGAGGATGAAATACCCAGCGACGATAGGGTAGGGCACAAAGGGATTGAACGTCTTATCGGCGAAGTAGTTCGCGTAGTAGAGCGCATCGCCCTTCTGCTGAAGTGCCGGGAAACCCGAGAAAAAGACCAGGGTCGTCGCATGAAAGAGGAAGATGGCTTCGTTGGTGTAGGCAGGCCAGGCAAGGCGTAGCATTGTGGGCCAAACCACTTTGCGGAACTTATCCCAACCCGTGAGACCATAGGCGTCCGCCGCCTCGATATCGCCCTTGGGGATCGATCGGAGAGCGCCATAGAAGATTTCCCCCGAGTATGCGGCCGTATTGAGAAACAAGACGACAAGCGCCCCAAGCCAGGCCGACGTAAACGGGTTGAAGAACGGCGAGACGCCTTTGAGACTCAGAAAGAGAAAATAGGCGAAAAAGAACTGGATAAAGAGTGGCGATCCACGGAAGATGAAAATGAAGTACTCTGCGGGCTTCTGAATGAGCGGGTTGTCGGAAGCTTTGCCAAGTGCCACGGCGGTGGCGAGAAAAAAGCCCGAAACAAGCGCCACGAGTCCAAAATAGACGTTCCAGATCATGCCCGAGCCGATCAGAACGAAGTGCTGGCAAAGCGTGTAGTCTGAACGCGGCAGTAAGCGCTCACCGATCCCAACGGACCGCAGCGCGTAATCGGCGATGGTTTCCCAGCAGCTCATGCCGCCGCGCGCCTTTGGCGCTCACCCGCCGCCGTCGCCTGCCCATGGGTCAGCCGGGCCATCAGTCGTTCGAGAGCGACTTCGCTGACGCGCGTGAAACCTAGATAGAAAATCAGAAGTGCGAGGAAATACCACATCCGCCAGTCGCCGTGGGGATAGTCGGTGAATCGCGGATTGGCGGTTCCGCCCAGTTCCCGCGCCCAGTAGACGATGTCTTCCACACCCAACAGGAACAACAACGGCGTCGCCTTGATAAGAACCATCCAGAGGTTCGAGAGACCCGGGAGCGCGTAGACCCACATCTGCGGGACAAGGATCCGCCAGAAGCTTTGGCGGGGGGTCATTCCGTAGGCTTCCGCCGTCTCAAGCTGTGCGCGCGGGACGGCACGCATGGCGCCATAGATCACGTTCGCTGAGAACGCGCCGAAGACGATTGCGAACGTAAGAACGGCCAGAAAGAACCCGTAGGTTTCATGGATCCATTGCGGTGCGGTCGAGAGCGGCAGTTTGGCTTCGGTGCAGACAACAAAATCGTTGCCCTGACGGATCGCCTCGGTCCAGTCGGGGCACTTGACTTGGTGGCGGACCCACTCAAACGCTTGATCAAGCGCGATAACGAAGAACAGAAAGAAGGCGATGTCCGGAACGCCGCGCACGATCGATGTGTAGCCATGGCCCAGCCAGCGGAGCGGCGCGATCCGAGACCGCGCGGCGGTGGCTCCGGCAAAGCCGAAGGCCAGTGCTGTGGGCGCCGTGATCGCCAGAAGCAAAAGAACAGTGAACACCGAGACGTAAAGGCTCGCGTGTTTCGGTGTGGTGAGGTAGCAGGCAAACCACTGGAACGTCTCGAGGGACGCGGGATCGACACAGAAACCGAACACTAGCGTGTTGCTCCCGTATTGGTCTCGCGAACGGTGCGGGAGCCGCCTTTGCAGAGGTCCTCGCAAAGCTGATCCAGAGCCCGAAGACCCAAATGGCGAGGTTGATGCGATCTGCGCGCCGTGACCGCGGGGTCGGAACGGAGGTCAACCGGGAGCGCCCGGGATGGGACTTCCGCGGCGCGCCCATTGCGCGATCTCATCTTAAGCGTCTCAATGGGCGTGATGCTCGCCCCCGCGCGCACGGCCAGGATAAAGTCGGGATCACTTTGGATCTGGAAGGTCATGGGGCTGCAGATGTGCGGGGCCGGGACGGGTACATGACCCGCCCCGGCAACCCACTTACCACGTCGAGCTGACTTCCCACTTCTCAATCATGGTGTTGAGCGTGCCGTCATCCTTCATTGACTGGATGGCGGCATCGAAGGTTGCCTTAAGGTCCGCATCGGACTCGCGCACGCCCATGCCGACGCCACCGCCCAGGGGAACGTCCTCGCCCACGAATGTGAGTTCCGCGTCCGCTTCCACGACCGCGTCAAGGAAAGATCGATCAGCCAATACCGCATCCGCCTCGCCATTCTTGACAGCCGCGATCGTCTCGTCGGGCGTGGCGAATTCGATCAGTGTCGCACCGCTTTCGGCGATATAGCCTGCCTGGATCGTGCCGGTCTGGGCGGCAATGACGCCCGCCTTGACGTCAACACCATCGGACAGGCCGACATAGGACGATGGATCCGGCGGTGTGTAGGCTTGGGTGAAGTCAATGACCTCGTCGCGTTCGTCGGTGATCGACATGCCCGCGATAATCACATCGTAGTTGCCTGACACGAGGTTGGGGATGATCGAATCCCATTCGTTGGTTACCCACTCGCAGGTGAGTTTGGCGCGGGTGCAAAGCTCGTCCCCAAGTTCGCGCTCGAAACCATCCACCTCGCCCGCGTCGTTAATAAAATTCCATGGCGCATAAGCCCCCTCGGTCCCCATCCGAACAACCGAATGACCGTCTGCGAAAGCTGCACCCCCAGTAATCGTTGCGGCGGCGGCGATGCTTAGGATCAGTTTTTTCATTCGCTACTCCCTTTAGAACGCATATCGTATGTCAGGCCGGGGCGGTCGCGCTCAGGAACTGCCTTAGCCGGTTGGTGCTGGGCGCGCCGAAAAGTGTGGCTGGTGGGCCTTCCTCTTCGATCTTGCCCTGGTGAAGAAAGACGACATGGTTGGAAACATCCGCTGCAAGCCGCATGTCGTGGGTAACAATGATCATGGTCCGGCCTTCGCGCGCGAGGTCCTTGATGACCTTGACCACCTCTTGCTCGAGTTCGGGGTCCAGCGCCGATGTCGGCTCGTCGAACAGAAGGGCCCTGGGTTCCATGCACAGCGCCCGTGCGATCGCGGCGCGCTGCTGCTGTCCGCCGGACATTTGTGCTGGGTAGACGTCGCATTTGTCCCCGATGCCCACCTTGTCGAGATATGCGCGCGCCGTTGCCTCGACCTCGTCTTTGTCACGACCAAGAACCGTGACCGGCGCCTCCATCACATTCTGGAGGATGGTCATATGTGCCCAAAGGTTGAATTGCTGAAAGACCATCGAGAGGTTCGTGCGGATGCGGGTGACCTGAGCCCGGTCTCCAGGTTGGCGTGTTGCGCCTGACCCACGCCAGAGGATCGGCTCTCCCTCGAACAGGATCTCCCCCGCCTGGCTGTCCTCGAGAAGATTTGCGCATCGCAGGAGCGTCGACTTGCCTGACCCAGACGACCCGATAAGCGATACGACATGGCCGCGGGGCGCCAACATGCTCACGCCCTTTAGGACCTCCAAGGGCCCGTAGCTCTTGTATAGATCCCGGATCTCAATCACCGGGGTCGCGGCGTCGTTCACGTTGCCCCTCGTGCCCTCATACCGACTAGCGCCGGAGTAGGACCGATAATTCAGGTGATTGCAACGCCAATGCGCGCGGTGACCCTGCGTCAGCCATCCGGCAAGGGTGGCGCCGAGGGCAACGGTATGTCGAATGCCGCGTCAGGCAGCACCGGGAAGCCCCGGAGCCCCAGGATTGCGCGATCTCTGTCTCCGAGTGCGGCCAGTCCGCCCGAAAGGGCCTCGCGGTACGGCGCTGGATTCTCGCCCTTACGGGTGATGAACGTCATTCCAGGGCTCTGGTCTGTGCTGCCTAGAACCTTCAGCGTATCCGTGGCGCCCTCTTGGCGACGCAGTATTCGAAAGCTCTGCGCGTCGATTGTTGCAAAATCCGCCGTCCCGGACGCCACCGCCGCGATCGAGGCTCGGTGGGATCCGGTGGAGATGACCGGGCGGAACCGCAGACCGCGCGCCTGGGCCCAAAGCGCGGCAGCCCCCCATCCGGAGTGACTGTCGGCCTCATTTATAGCCATGGTTGCGCCGTCCAACTCATTTGGACTGGCTGCAGGGTGGTCTTTCCGGGCGACGAAAAGCGCGCGGTAGGTGCCGGGCGCGCAATCGGCAAGTCCGTAGTCGGACCCGGCGATGCGCGTGACGGATCCTCTAAAGTAGCGCCTGTAGGGGAGGTTGCAGATATGCGACAAAACGAGGTTCGGGTCGGCCCAAACCGTCTTGGGCGCAATGGAGTGAGAGAGCGTCTCGGGCGCATCGAGGCCCGCCGCCCGGAGCCGATCTCTGACATGCGCCCAAAAGAGCTCATGGGCGTCCCGTGTTTCTGGGAAAAGATACATCGGCAGTGCGGCGATCACCCGCGGCGAGCCTCGACCCGTTGCCGCGCGAGCGCGCTGTCGCGGTCGTTGACACCCAAGAGGTTCGCCACGAGCCGCAGAAGCGCATCCTCTTCATAGTCCCGAACCCCGTCGGCCAGGACGACGTCCCACAGCGCTTCGATGACGCCTTCACGGTCCTCGTAGGGTACCGCGTCCTTGATTGCGCGCGTGAAACGCACCGTGTCGGGCGCCTCGGCTTCGAGCGCCTCGGCGTCGCCTCTGAGTTTCGCGGCTTCAAACGGGGAAAGCCCGTACCGCGACAACAAGATCCTGTCGATCCGTGTGCGCTCGTCTTCGGCATAGTCTGCATCGGATCGGGCGATCCGCACCAACAGCGCCGCGAGCGCCAGCCGGGCGTCAAGGTCATTCAACGGTTCGGGGTCCGGCCGCGTCAACCGGTTGAGGAGGTCACCAAACATGGCACCCATATAGTCCCGAGCGGGCTGATCGAAAAGCAGGGAGCGTCGGCTAATTTCGGGGCGCTCAAATCGGAACGCGCCGGAGGCTCCTTGCGGAGCGCATCCGGCGCGCCAACCGATGTACCAAATACGCAGATGCGGAAGTTGCTCCGTCACCCGCCACGCTCTCTATAGACACGAGCCAGTTGGCGAGAGTGGGACGAGATTGATCGTGTTCATGTCCGATTTGTGAATCGCGCTCGGACGGAGTGCGGACGCCGCTCTGTCGCATTCTCGTTTTTTGTGAGCGTTTGGTGACCCAATCACAACGACACCGGGCGCTTGGCCGCCGCCGTCCGCCATCGAGAAACAGTTCACCAAGTTGTCGTGCCGAGATTGTGGCAACGGGCCTTGCCACATTTCGCGGGTCGTCCGCGTGGAAACGGTTTGTTTCCAAGCTGAGATGGACGTGAGCGGGTTATCGCGCACGAATCAAGCGCGCAAAGCAGCCGAGATTCGCGTGCTTGCGTCCGTTTTTCGTGCCTGTCCTCGCGACGAGAGGGTCAGACCAGCCGGCTTACATCCCGCGCAGCGCGGACGAAATCAGCAAACAAAGGATGCGGCGCAAAGGGTTTCGACTTAAGCTCTGGGTGAAACTGGACCCCAATAAACCAGGGATGGCCATTCACTTCGACGATCTCGGGCAGGCGCCCGTCCGGCGACATCCCCGAGAAGCTAAGCCCCTGCTTTTCGAGCTTTGAACGGTACTTGATGTCGACTTCGTACCGGTGCCGGTGGCGCTCTTCGATGACGGTCGTCCCGTAGACGTTCGCGACCCGCGAGCCTTCGCTGAGATTTGCGGTGTAGGCGCCCAGGCGCATAGTGCCGCCTTTGTCGTCCGCGATACTGCGCGCCTCTGTCTGGTTTCCCTTCACCCATTCCTTTAGGTGATAAACGACTGGCTCGAAGCGCCTTTCGCCGGATTCGTGGTCGAATTCCTCGGATCCTGCACGGGGTAAGCCAGCAAGGTTTCGCGCCGCCTCGATGACGGCCATCTGCATGCCGAGGCAGATCCCGAGATAGGGGATGTTTCTGGTCCGGGCGAACTCGGCCGCTCGGATCTTGCCTTCCGTACCGCGCTCGCCAAACCCACCGGGCACAAGGATTGCATGGAAGCCCTCGAGATACGCGGCCGGGCCTTCTTGTTCGAAGATCTCCGCGTCGATCCATTCTGCCGTGACGCGGACACGGTTCGCCATCCCGCCATGGGTTAGGGCTTCGGCAATCGACTTATAGGCGTCCTCAAGCTGGGTGTACTTTCCCACAATCGCGACACGCACCTCGCCCTCGGCGTTCTCAAGCCGGTCCTGAACGTCGACCCATCTCTCAAGGTTGGGCTTCGGTGCGGGTGCGATCTGAAAAGCGTCCAACACGGCTTGATCGAGGCCCTCGCGGTGATAGGCCAATGGGGCTTCATAGATCGACTTAAGGTCAGGTGCGGCGATGACGTCGGCTTTGCGGACATTGCAGAAAAGCGCGATTTTCTCACGCTCCTTCTCGGGTATTGGCTTGTCGGAACGGCAGACAAGCACGTCGGGAGCAATGCCTATTGAACGCAACTCCTTGACCGAGTGCTGTGTCGGCTTGGTTTTCAACTCACCCGAGGCCGCGATCCAGGGCAGGAGCGTAAGGTGCATGAAGATGCACTGGCCGCGCGGTTTTTCCTGCGAGAACTGGCGGATCGCCTCGAAGAAGGGCAGCCCCTCGATATCACCAACCGTGCCGCCGATTTCGCACAGCATGAAGTCAACTTCGTCTTCGCCTATGGCTATGAAATCTTTGATCTCGTTTGTGACGTGTGGGATCACTTGGATGGTTTTGCCGAGGTAATCACCTCGGCGCTCCTTCTCGAGAACGGTCGAGTAGATCCGTCCGGACGAGACGCTGTCGCTGGAGCGCGCGGCAACGCCGGTGAACCGTTCATAGTGGCCCAAATCGAGATCGGTTTCGGCGCCGTCATCGGTAACAAAGACCTCACCATGCTCGAACGGGCTCATGGTGCCCGGGTCCACGTTTAGGTACGGGTCGAGCTTTCGGAGCCGCACCGTATACCCGCGCGCTTGCAACAGCGCACCGAGCGCCGCAGAGGCCAGCCCCTTGCCGAGCGACGACACCACCCCCCCGGTGATGAAGACGAACCGTGCCATGAAACCCCGCGTTTCCTGCTCTGCTGCGGCGGGTTCGGTACGCCCGAATCTCGCAGCCTCACGGGAGTCCAGGGGTAATGCATCTGGGGGGCCACTGCAAGCCGAACCCTAGATGTTGAAGCCCTCGCGGCGCGAATTACTCCACCGTGGGCGGCAGAAGTGGGCTTTCGCCATCGGCGGGAGGCGGCATCATCTCTTCGATTGGGGGCAGAAGGCTGTCCGCCCCACCGGTCGGGGTCTCAATGCCAAGCCGGTCGACAACCGATGTGCCCGCCGAATTCTGCGCCGCAAGGATCGTCAGCGTGATCGATGTGGCGATGAAAGCAATTGCAAAGGCCCAGGTGAGTTTCCCTAAGGCTGTCGCCGCGCCGCGGGCAGACACCGCTCCGCCTCCGCCTCCCATGCCAAGGCCACCACCTTCGGAGCGCTGTAAGAGCACAACACCAATAAGACATAGAGCCAGGATCAGGTGAACGATCAGTACGACGTTTTCCATGCATCTCTTCCACGTGGGCGCTCGGGTTATCTAGACGCTCCACCCCGACCCCGCAAGGTCGGCTCACTCATCGATATCGTCGACGTCGGTTTGGCCGGTGAGCTGGCGCCGCACAATGCTCCACGAAAGGCCGATCCCGAGGATCAGCGACAACACCAAAAGCCCGAGCCAGACATTTAGGCTCCGGTTCTGAAGCGTGAGGACGCCATAGTCGATCAGGACCCAAATCAGCGCGCCGAAAAGTGCGGCGATGAGCGCCATGCCAAAAGCGCCGATCGACCGAAGTGTGGCCCGAAGATAAATGATGTACCCCGTGAACAGGACGAGGCCGGCGAGGATCACGAGCGGCATCTGCGTTGGCCAGGCGGTAACGGACCAGCGGACAAAGTTAAGATCGGTCGGGTTGAAGGTGAGCGCCAGTAACACGAAGGCCACCACCCAGCGAAGCACGAATCCCATCACATCCTCTTTTGTCGCTGGCTTCTCCATGGCGTCTGGGCGATGCGCTGTAAACCACACGAATTGACTGTTTCGCGGTGCGGTCGCTGCCGCTATACCAGCGCGGGTTTGGTTTGGAGAGTCTCATGGCCAACGTGGTTGTGGTCGGCGCGCAATGGGGCGACGAGGGCAAAGGCAAAATCGTCGATTGGCTGTCGGAACGCGCCGATGTCATTGCGCGCTTTCAAGGGGGCCATAACGCCGGTCATACGCTTGTCATCGATGGGGCAGTCTTCAAGCTCTCGCTTCTACCATCGGGAATTGTGCGCCCAGGAAAGCGAAGTGTCATTGGCAATGGTGTTGTCCTCGATCCTTGGGCGCTTGTCGATGAAATTGCCCGGCTCGAGGAGCAGGGGATCGACATCGGACCTGAACGGCTTGCGATTGCGGAGAATACGCCTCTGATCCTGCCAATCCATGGCGAGCTCGATCGGGCGCGCGAGATGTCCAATGTGGTCGCCAAGATCGGTACAACGGGCCGCGGTATTGGCCCCGCCTACGAGGACAAGGTTGGCCGCCGTTCCATACGTGTGGCGGATCTCGCGGACCGGCCAACCCTCGAGACTCGCATCGGGCGGCTGTTGACCCATCACAATGCCCTTCGCCGCGGCCTCGGGCTTGAGGAGGCCGACCCGGA
>JBCCKB010000024.1:0-16804 GCA_039027595.1 Pseudomonadota bacterium
ACCAGGCCCGATTGCATTCGGCTGACAATCCGGTCCTCGATCCCAGCAATTTCCGTCGGCGCCCGATCCGCTGAAAGGATGATCTGCTTGTTTTGGTCCACCAGTGCGTTGAAGGTATGGAAGAATTCCTCTTGCGTCGCGTCTTTTCCAGCAATGAATTGGACATCGTCCACCATGAGTACGTCAACCGATCGGAAGAGTTGCTTGAAGCCGATCATCTCTTTGTCGCGCAGCGCCTGAACAAAGCGGTACATGAATTGCTCGGCAGAAAGATAGACGACGCGCAGGTCGGGTTTCCGTTTCTTCAGTTCCCAGGCAATGGCGTGCATGAGATGCGTTTTTCCCAAACCAACGCCACCGTAGAGAAACAGAGGGTTGAACGAAATGGCTCCACCTTCAGCAACCCGCCGCGCGGCCGCATGCGCCAATTCATTTGGCTTTCCGACAACGAAGGAGTCGAAGGTGAAGCGCGCGTCCAATGGAGCGCCAGGAAGATCGTCAGAGGCACCGTGCGCAACGCCGCCATCGTCCTCCAAACCATGCTCGAAGGATGGCTTTGGGGCGTCTGGCTTGCTTGTGTCAGTATGCGTGTCCGGCACGTTGAACTCGATGCGTGATACAGCATGCCCGCTGCCGTTTAGTTCCCGGAGAATAGTGTCGCCAAAGTTCCGGCTCACCCACGTTCCGACGAACTGCGTCGGGACGTGAAAAGTGGCGACCCCGTTTTCGAGGTCCGAGAACTGCAAGGGCTCGATCCAGTTCACGTAGTTGTTGCGTCCCACCTGGCCGATGAGATTCTTGCGGATATCCCCCCACGCCTCGTTCGTCATTCTGTCCCAACCCGCTCGCCAATTGTTTCTTTATGACTGGCGCCACGCCAGCCCCCGGGCCTTCCATCCGTTCAGGCCGCCCCGGTGTCCCAGCCGATCCAAATCGCCCTCGAAACCCTCAGCAACGTTCCAACATTGCCAATCCATCCCGCTCGCACGCAGATGGATAGAAACCGCCTCAGCGGCGCTTAAGGATCGCACTCCGGAACGGCAAATAAAGAGAAGGTCCGACGGCGCATATCCGTCGAATTTCTCCATTAGTGCCGCGACAAAGCGCGGGTTGATGGACATGTCGGGGTAGGCAGCCCACTCCACACACACAGGAGCCTTTCCTAAGCCCGAAAGGTCAGGTAAGCCGACAAAGCTGAGCTCTGCCCACGTCCTGACATCGACAAGCACGGCCCCCGGGATTTTCCCAAGCCTTTCCCACGCTTCGGACGGATTTACCGAACCGATTGGTGGGGGGGCGCCGCCACCCGTCATTCATGTCCCCCCAAAGAGTACGATGTGAATCGCCTGAAAAAACTAGCCTGCTCGACATCGCGCGCGCAACAGAACTTAAACCTTGACTCAAAGTTCCTTTGGACGAATCCGGACGCCCTTGCTCTCCTGTGTCTGAGCCGCATCACCAAGGCGTTTGAGCCCAATAAAAAAAGCGCGCCGAGGCGCGCTTCGTTAACCATTTGGTAAGACTTTCTTCAGCCGATCGCCTTTACCCGCGCCGCGAGCCGAGACATCTTCCTGGCCGCCGTGTTCTTGTGAAATACCCCTTTCGAGACACCTCGCATGAGCTCTGGCTGAGCGGACTTCAGTGCGCTCTGAGCCGCAGTCCTGTCGCCAGACGCAATCGCCTCCTCCACCTTTCTAAGGAATGTGCGGATACGAGAGCGGCGCGCCTTGTTTACGCCTAAGCGGCGCAGATTTTGGCGGGCGCGTTTCTTTGACTGCGGCGAGTTGGCCATACGTTCAAGACCCTGCGTGTGGGGAATTTCAAATCTGAAGCCGCGCTTCTAGGCGGGACTCCAGATCAAGTCAACAGCGCTTTTTCCACGCGCTAGGCAACATCAGCGCGGGGGCCGCACTTCATCGTAGGAAGCGTCTCGCAGGCATGGAACGACCAGTGCTAGCTACTGTCTCTGACATGTATCTCGGGCGCGTCTGCAAAGCGGTCTGCAAGAACGCGAATGTGATCCGGTCCCACCTCGCAGCACCCCCCAAGGACAACCGCGCCGGCCTCCGCCCACCGTTCAGCAAAGCCGCAATAGGCATCTGGGCCCAGGTCCTTGCGCGTTTCAAGGGTATCGGCGGTCGGTTTGGGACCGAGAAAGGCCCGGGAAATTCCAATGAAGCCGTTTGCGTATGCACCAAGCGGAACAGACGCGCCGTCGAGCGTTTCTAGAGCTTTGGTCACCGCTTCCGGCAATGAGCAGTTCACGAGAAGGACATCGAACGGCCACGTCTCGCGCAGCTCGAGTACCTCCACCAGTGGCTCGCCCGATCTCAGCTTGCTGCCGTCGACATCATCGACCGTAACCGCAAGCCATACTGGCTTGCCATGGCTCAGCGTACCCTCAAGGACCCCGCGAGCTCGGGCGAGCGAGGGAACCGTTTCCGCCAGATAAAGGTCAACCATAGGTGCGTGTATCCGCGATATCTCACCGTAGAGTGCGGCGGCCTCGGCCAAGGGCGGGCCTTGATCGCCAACATAGCTCTGGCCCAGGGGGCCCAAGGCACCCGCGACCATGCCGGAGCCGTGTCGATCCCGCGCCTCGACAGCAAGACTGCACCCCAGCTCGTGCAGTTCTTGGAACTGATGCTCAAATGGCCCATCCAAAAGGCGGTCGCGAAGAATTGCGTAGGTATTGGTGGTCGCGATTTCTGCCCCCGCCGCGAAGAAGGCATCATGGACATCTACAACATGTTCGGGCGCTTCTATCATGACCTGGGTCGCCCAAAGCGGTGTCGGCTTACCGCCATGACGCTTCAACAGCTCTTGGCCCATTCCGCCGTCAAGGATCGTGTAACCCACCTTAGCGATCCCGAAATTGCGCCTCACGCTTATCAATAAAGGCCGCCATGCCCTCCTTTTGATCTTCCGTAGCAAAAAGCGCGTGGAACAGTCGTCGTTCGGAAAGAAGCCCCTCACTCAGGGGAACTTCGTAGCTCCGATTGACCGCCTCTTTGACCGCCATCGCCGTGAGCATCGACTTTTCGGAAACCTTATGTGCCGCCGCCAAGGCTTCCTTAAGAAGCTCTTTGGCGGGAACGACCCGGCTTACAAGTCCCGAGCGCTCTGCTTCGTCGGCATCCATGAAGCGTCCCGTTAGGTTCATTTCCATCGATTTCGACTTGCCAACGAAGCGGGTCAAGCGCTGGCTTCCTCCAAGCCCCGCCATGACGCCGAGGTTGATCTCGGGTTGGCCAAACTTGGCGTTGTCCGCGGCAATAATGAAGTCGCATATCATCGCAAGCTCGCAGCCACCGCCCAGCGCGTATCCCGCGACCGCAGCGATGATCGGCTTGCGGCAGCGGTCAATTGCCGCCAGTTCCAAACCGAATTTATCCTGGCCAAAAACGTCAACGAAACTCAACTCGGCGAGCTCGGTGATATCCGCGCCAGCGGCAAACGCCTTTTCAGATCCGGTGATGACCAAGCAGCGCACCTTATCATTGGCGGACGCTTCCTCAACCGCCTGAGACAGCTCACTTAAGAGCTCAGCGTTAAGCGCATTTAGAGCGTCGGGCCGGTTGAGCCGGATCAGCGCCACATGATCCTCGGTGTCGACGATCAGGGTCTTGAAAGCCATGGATCACCTCAGTTGAACCTACGAGCAGGCGCCAGGGTTAACAGCGCTGACGGACGGATCAAGCTCTCATTGCAATCAGCGCTGGCAGGAGGGACAGTAGAATGTGGACCGTCCGGACTGCACAGTCCGGCGGATTTTGTCGGTACATCCGGGAGTTGAGCACGGCGCATCTTCACGCCCATAGGCTCGAAACGTGTGTTGAAAATATCCTAACTCACCGTCTGCCTGACGGTAGTCACGTAGAGAAGAGCCGCCAGCGTCAATTGCTTCCGCCAGAACATCGCGGACGACGGACACAAGTCCGCGAACCCTAGGCTGGGCAATCCTGCCTGCCTTGCGCAACGGCGAAATCCTGGCGCGGTGCAACGCTTCACAAACGTAGATGTTGCCCAAACCAGCGACAATGCGCTGGTCTAACAGCGCCGCTTTGACCGGTGTGCTCCGTCCGCGGAATGCTGACACGAGGTAGTCTTCGTGGAACCCGTTACCCAGGGGTTCGGGCCCAATCCGCTTGAGCAGCCAGTGCGCGTCAAGCCTGTCCGTCGACCATAAATCCATAGCCCCAAAACGACGAGCGTCATTGAACGTCACTCGCGCACCCTCGGTAGTCTCAAGCACAACATGATCATGCTTGTCGGGCGCGGGATGAACGTAGTGGAACCGACCAATGGTAACGCCGGAAATCAAAAGTCGACCCGACATGCCGAGATGAATGATGAGTGTTTCACCGGAGGCTAGGTCTGCAAGCAGGTACTTGGAGCGACGCCGGAGCGCAATGACCCTTTGCATGGAGAGCCGCTCGGCCATCGCCTCGGGAAGTGGCCAGCGCAGATCAGGACGATTGATCTCCGCTCGCAGGATTACCTGACCTTCGAGGACCGGCAAAAGTCCCCGTCGCACGGTTTCGACCTCGGGCAATTCGGGCAAGGGCGGCATCCTGTGGCAGGCGCGTCGCATTGCGGGCGCTGGGCGGCGACCTATAAGAAAGGGGAGTTTCACAGGACGCAAGACCCATGACGGATGAAGGCAGCCGCACCACGCATTTCGGCGCAAAAGAGGTGGCCGAAGACGATAAGGCCGACCTTGTGCACGGCGTGTTCTCCAGCGTGGCCTCACGATACGATCTCATGAACGATGTTATGTCGGCGGGCATCCACCGACTTTGGAAGGATGCGATGCTGGATTGGCTCGCCCCGCGTTCGGGACAAAGGTTGCTGGACGTGGCCGGAGGTACCGGCGACATCGCGTTTCGCTTCCTCCGGCGGGCGGAGGGAGCCCAGGTGGTCGTCTGCGACATGACCGAAGGCATGCTTGCCGAGGGTCAGCGGCGCGCAGAGGCCGAGAGCTTTCGTGGGCGTCTCCAATGGGTCGTGGGCGATGCGATGGCTCTTCCGTTCGAGACAGCCAGCTTTGACAGGTACACGATTTCATTTGGGATCCGAAACGTGACGAGGATTGATGTCGCCCTCAAGGAAGCATTCCGTGTTCTGCGCCCGGGTGGAAGGCTCATGGTGCTTGAATTCTCCCGACTTCCAAACGCCGGAATGCAGCGGCTCTACGATCTTTACTCATTTAATGTGATCCCGAACATGGGGCAGCTGATCACAGGAGACCGCGCGAGCTACCAATACCTTGTCGAATCGATACGCCGTTTTCCAGATCAGGAGTCGTTCCGCGAGATGCTCGCGGAAGCAGGGTTCGAGCAAGTGCGCTATCGCAACCTATCGGCGGGGATCGCGGCGCTTCATTCAGGCTGGAAACTCTGAATGCGCGGTCCCCACAACATCATCCATCTGATCCGAACGGGCGCGACGCTTGAGCGAACAGGCGCAATGCCCGTGGTGCTCGATGCGTTCAACGCTCCACCAGCCCTAAGGATCACCGCCAGGATCCTTGGTCGCCCCTTCGCATGGCTCGGTCACAAGGGAGACACATCCCTGCCTCCGGTCACCCGGGCCCTAACCGCCATGGGCCCGGCCTACATTAAGTTCGGCCAGGTCCTCTCAACACGGCCGGATGTGGTCGGTGACGAACTCGCGATGCAGCTTAGGGTGTTGCAGGACAAGTTGCCCCCATTTCCGGTGGAGATCGCCAAGCGAACGGTCGCTCGAGAGTTGGGTGTCTCGGTCGAGTCGGTTTTCTCTGAGTTCTCCGAACCCGTTGCCGCCGCTTCCATTGCCCAGGTTCACAAGGCGCGTCTGGCGGACACGGGAGAGGCGGTGGCCGTCAAAGTGCTTCGCCCTAGGATCGAAGCCGCGTTTCGACGCGACATAGACGCATTTTATTTCGCAGCGCGCGCGATCCAGATCCTCGCACCTGCTTCGCGTCGGCTTCGGCCGATTGAAGTGATCACGCATTTCGAAGGCGTTGTCCTTGGCGAGTTGGATCTTCGTCTCGAGACCTCGGGGGCAGCCGAGTTCGCCGCCAACACGAAGAACGACCTGGGATTTTCGCTTCCTCCCGTCCACTGGTTCCTGTCTTCGCGCCGGGTCATGACGCTTGGTTGGGTCGAGGGGATCCCGGCCGGGGACGTGGCGGCCATAGACGCCACTGGACACAACAGACGCGATCTTGGCGAGCGTGTTCTCAGGCTCTTTCTTCTCCACGCTTTGCGGGATGGCTACTTTCACGCCGATATGCATCAAGGAAATTTGAAGATCGCCGGAAACGGCGACATTATCGCATACGACTTCGGCATAATGGGTCGGCTCGATGAATACACGCGCCGGGTCTATGCCGAAATCCTGATTGGCTTTATCCGCAAAGACTATCGGCGCGTTGCAGAGGTCCATTTCGAGGCTGGCTACGTTCCGGCGGATCGTGACATCGACGAATTTGCTCGCGCACTCCGCGCCGTTGGCGAACCTATTTTTGGAATGGATGCGAGCCGGATCTCCATGGCGCGGCTCCTCAGTTATTTGTTCGAGGTCACCGAACGATTTGGCATGGAGACTCGCACAGAGCTTATCTTGCTTCAGCGCACCATGGTCGTCGTCGAGGGAGTGTCGCGAACACTATATCCTCATATCAACATCTGGGAGGTCTCACGGCCGATTGTCGAAGACTATATTCGACAGAATGTGGGACCGCAGGCGCTCCTGCGCGACTTGGCCAAGACGGCGCGCGTCTTGGGCCGCTTCGGTCCGAGACTTCCACGGCTGGCCGAAGCCGCGTTGATTCGGCAGACGGAACCGCCGATGCAGCAGAAGCCCGCGACACAGGCGTCTTTCCGAAACTTTGCTCTCGGAGTGGCCACGGGCGCCCTGCTAATTTGGGCGTTTTTTTTGGCCTAGGAGCACGTCTTTGCCGCCGAACGCCGCGCCCTGAGTCGAGTGACCCTAGTAACCTCGCAATGGTGCGAGGGGCGGTCGTCTGGCAAACGCATGACCTGGCGCCCGTCTAGTTCACTTTGCTTGCACGAGTTCTATGGATCCCAAGCGATACGTCCAAAAGATCGGCACGCGGTGTGCCCACCGGAAGGACGGGCCCGAGTAGACCAGGGCGGCGGTTAAGAATAAGCGAGGAGTCGTTTTGCTTCTCTCAGACACTATGGCGGGCGCCGACCTTTTGCCTAGGCAGCCGTTTCACCTGTTTGCTGGATGGGCCTCGCGCAGGACAGGTGCCGAAACAAAAATTTCGTACCTATACCAGGTGCGCCACTGTCCGATCA
Source organism: Pseudomonadota bacterium (assembly GCA_039027595.1). GTDB lineage: Bacteria > Pseudomonadota > Alphaproteobacteria > Rhodobacterales > Rhodobacteraceae > Ovoidimarina. The sequence goes on from JBCCKB010000024.1 coordinate 7,308, forward strand.
CAGGTCGCATGTAGCTTTGAGAACAGAGCGGCGCTCGAAACCGGGGGTGACCCGTCGAACCCACAATCCACGGCAGGTGAAAAGCGGCACATTCAGCGCCTACTCTGCAGCGACTATTCATCGATCTGGACGGGCGATCTGACCGCGCTCACCTCGTCTGCCTTTGCTTCGCCACCTGTCGCGAAGACAATGACCGGATCTCCATCCACCAAGCGAGCCTCTGTGACCTCGGCGTAGACCTCGGCATTCTTTGTGGAGATGAGCTCTCCGTTGCCACGATACTCGATACCCAGCGTATAGTTGCCCTCGGGCAGTGCGGCACCCGTCGCGTCGGTTCCCGACCAGGCACCACCGGTTGCCGTAGCGGAAATAGCGCTGCGACTGACCTCGCGACCAGCTTCATCCTTTACGACAAGCGTGGCCTGGTCCGCTCCGGTCGAGGGTTGAATGTAGTAGGCCACAGGATTGCCGGTAAAGGACACGGGCACCGCGGCACGACCCTCCATTCCAACCCAACCGGAAACCTGTGAAAGCGCCGAAACCGATTGCTGCCCCAGCAAAGATTCAAGAAGATCATTCGTTCGAACTTGCTGCTCCACGCCCGAAAAGGTAGCTAGCTGAACCGCAAAGTCAGATGACTCAATCGGGTTTAACGGATCCTGATTTTCCATCTGAACGGTCAGCATCCGTAAAAATGTCTCAAAGTCAGAGCTTAAGGCAGCGGCCGCTTCATTTTCGGACCCGTGCGCGTTTGTCTGGGCTGAGGTGTTTGTTGGGGTCGTGGTGCTGTTGACTGCATCCATGGGCCGGTCATTCCGTTCGTCAGTTAAAGCCTAAGATCGAGACTGGACCCGGCATCGCGCCTTTGCGCGAGACCACTGGTATCAGCTCCGCCGTCGATCTGCGCATCCTTGGGGTCCGCCGCTTGGTTCGAAGCACTGGTCTCATGTTCGGAGGAATTCTGTCCTGAACCTCCAAAGCCAAACGCAACATCCTCAAACCCTGCGTTCTGGGCTTCAGCCAAAAGCACATCGAGGCTACGCCGAATTAGGTCGGCCGTTTCGGGGCGCTCCGCTTGAACGAGAACACTCAAAACGCCATCCTGTGTTCCCAGGCTTAGGGTTACGCGCCCGAGCTCCTCGGGGGATAGCATAACGTCGATCTGAGACGCACCGCTCCGCATCGCCTCAACGATCTGCAGGATTGTCGGGCGAGAGAGGTCTGGCGCTGCTTGCGGCGCCATGGGCGTACCGGCGCGCGTGTTCGTCTCCAAAACGCGTGTTTCGCCGGAAAAGATATCAACGCCAGCATTACTTGGTTCAAGGAGACTTGCCTCCGTGCGGGGTTCTCGCCCCGAAATCGTAGTGGAGGTCAATGTTGGAGTGAGTGGAGGCGAAGCGCTCTGCAACCCTGCGGCATACACCGTTGAAGGTCTTTCCGGTCCAACACGAACCTCGTCGCTCAAAAGCACCTGCTCAATGCGCGAAGCATTGCGCCCTTTTGACGGGTCTTCAGTGGGTTGCCCTGTCCCGTCTTGCGCCAGGGTGCCAACCGAAGTGACCGAGACGCCCTCGACCCGAGAAGTTGGCGTCGAAGGTGGATTTGCCAAGTGACCACCTGCGTCTGCGGATGTCCTGGCAGGGTCGCCTGGACCAACAGAAAGTCGCGGAAGTCCCTCTGGAGACTTGAGCGATTGGTCCCCTGGTGCAGGGCGACTCAACGGGAAATTTGCGGTCAGCGGAGGTGGGGTACGTGGCTCTATTGGCTGGTTCTGTAAGGGCACCCGTTCGGCGCCTTGCTGATCGCGCGCCCGGACCTCGGTAAGTGCGCCTTCTCTAGGAGCAGCCGCGAGTGGCAATTCCGCGTGGCCCCCCGTGCCGGGTGGACGCCCGGCTGCGTCAATGGCGGGCGCAAGTGAAGACAGTGTTCCAGGCGATGTCTGAGCCGTGACCTCTTTAGGCAAACGTGGCTGATTGTTTTCCGCATGGGCCGCCGAGACCCGGTCTGGCAATGAGGTGAGCTCCTGGAGAACCGGCATGGTCCCTTGCTTCGAATGACCCGTATCGGAAATGGGCGCTGAGACCAAACGTACTGCGCCATCCGCCTGAGTTCCTTGACTTTTGTCGCGAGACGCAGCTCGGTCGGACGCGGCTTGGGGCCAGTTTTCATTGTCAGCTTGCCCGCCTTCTTGAGTTGCTGGAGCCGCTGACCGCGCGGGCATGGTAGGATCCAACCCTGTTTGCCGATCACCAAGTGATGCAAGCAAGACACGTTCCTGGGTCGGTTTTGAACTTCCCTCGGCAATTAAGCTCATAACGGATGCTTCAGAGCCCGCCAGGTTGGGTGGTCTCGGGCTTTGGGTCTGTCCATCACCCCTGATTTCTGCCGGCGCTCCAAGTGATGTAACCGTTGCGGTCTCACTGGAGGAAACCTCGACCGCAGCCGTAGCGGCAACATTAAAAAACGACGTCGGCTTCGCGCTTTGCACGTCGCGCGGGGTTGCCTCGAGCTCCCTGCGGAGGTCGATTGCACCAGCCGTCTCGGCAGGTTCTAGCACGTCTTCGGACGGGGCGGACTGCGGACCTTCGGCCTGAGCTTCGGCGACCCGCGCAAACGCGTCACCGGAGCCACCCACCAGCGCTGCAGCGGCGGGCTGGCCTGGCACGGTCGCTGTGCCATCCGTCAGGATCGGGGCGAGTGGGGTCATGCCGTTTGGTTTCCGAACGTTCTGTTTCGGTGCCAAGCAAAGATGCACAAGACCAGTTACCCGATCTTTACCGCAACACGTAAAGCTCTGCGCGATTTCCAAAGAATTGGAGAGAAGGCGATGATTGAGCCCCCCCTAAGAGCCGACGCTGTTTCAGCAACTGCGCTCGTGCGACGGGAAGATCCGATGTGGAAAGCCGCTCAGGCGATTGAGCAGAACTTCTTAGCGGAAATGCTCAAATCCGCTGGAGTTGGCGAAACGCCAAGCGCTTTTGGCGGTGGCGTGGGTGAGGACCAATTTGCCTCTTACCTGCGCGAAGAGCAGGCCAGCGCCATGGTCGAAGCGGGCGGCATCGGGCTTGCCGAACAGCTATTTCAAGCGATGAAGGAGACGGACCTTGACCCCTGACAATGCCCTCGATCTTGCCGAAGACTACCTTGAACGCGAACGTCAAATACTGCTGTCTGGCCAGATCGGCGAGCTTGAGCGGCTTCAGCCAACCCGCGAGAAGGTTGTGTCGGCTCTCCTGCATACAAAGGGTGAGGCGCGGCGCGTCAAGCGCTTGCGGGTCCTGGCCCAGCGTAACCGCGTTCTCCTAAAGGCTTCAGCAGAGGGAGTTCAGCGCGCAATCAAGCGCTTGGGCGAGCTTCGTAAGGCCGCAGGCCCAATTCAGAGCTACTCGTCAAACGGCGGTCAATGCGCGATTGGGCCCGTTAATCCTCAATTTGAACGAAAAGCCTAGAAATTGCCTCAATGGCGTTATCCTGGCGCTAGGGATTGCGGTTTAAACCCGCGATCGCATCCCCAACCGGATGGCGCGGCGCCCTGAAAACCGGGCTCCGCATCAGTCAGAACGGCACTGAAGATGACCGCGCCTTTGGACGCGGCGAATGCAACGGCGCGAAGCGCCACAGTGAAGGGGAAATCCCAAAATGGCGAGTATTCTCACCAACACCAGCGCCATGGTCGCGCTGCAGAACCTCCGCACGATCAACAGCAACCTTGTTGATACCCAAAACCAAATTGCCACCGGTAAGAAGATCGCAACCGCGACCGACAACTCGGCGATCTGGGCGGTCTCGAAAGTCATCGAATCTGACGTGAACGCGTTCACCGCAATCTCGGACAGCCTTAACTTGGGCGATTCGACGATCGCGGTCGCTCGGGAGGCCGCAGAAACGGTCACCGACCTTCTCACTCAGCTCAAGGGTAACATCGTTGCCGCCCAGGAAGAGAATGTCGACCGCTCCAAGATCCAGGCCGATATCGACACACAAGTCGAGCAGATCCAGTCGATTGTTAGCGCCGCGTCGTTCAACGGCCTGAGCCTTGTTGAAGGCACGGAGGACGTTACGATCCTTGGCTCACTTCAGCGAGACAGCCTTGGCAATGTCACGTCATCCGAAATCTCGATCGCCCGTCAGGACCTGACGACGCAAGCCGGGACGCTCGGCACTGGCGGTGGTTTGACTGACCTGTCAGCCAACGTTACAGCGACCAGCGCGACCTTGTCCTCCGCCGCCGTCAGGGACGACGGTGCAGGCACAGACGCCGACATCGTCGTTACGGGCGACCTCAGTGATGGCGCGGTTAGCTTCGACATTGGCGGCACCATTGTGAGCTTTGCCAGCGGAGAACTCAGCGCCACGGCTGCCACCGCTGCGACGGAGATCGCGTCAAAAATCAACGCGGCCGGCATTGAGGGAATCTCGGTGGATGCCACCACGACACCGGGCACTCTCGAGTTCTCGTCCACGCGGGCCTTCGGGGACACCGTGATCACCACTTCGGAAGCGGCTACGGGCTCGCTGACTGCCTCGGTAACACTCGACGAACGAGCCGAGACATTTAGCTTCACCGGCGCAAATGTGGACGAGGGCGATGGCTACCGCTTTGCTTTCGGCGGTGTCGTGGCGACCTATGTTGCCGGTCAGAACGAAACCATCGAAGACGTTGTCCGTGGATTGAAGCTGCAGATCGACGGTAACAGTGATCCGGACATTGCAACCCAGGTTGTTCAGAACGGCAACAACTGGGAACTGCGGATCGACAATTCTGACGCGACCAACGCGACGGTGACCATCACCGCCAACAAAGACGACAACAACAACGCTGTCGTCACCGGCGGTCTGGCCGGTCTCGAAGGGCTCAATGTGACGACGAACGCGACTGCGGCCGCAGCGCTCGAGAACATCGATACGCTGATCAACACGGCGATCGACGGCGCCGCGTCCTTCGGTTCGGACCAGTCCCGGATCGGTCTCCAAGCGGACTTCATCACGAAGCTCACCGACTCGCTCAAGGCAGGTATCGGCTCGCTGGTGGATGCCGACCTCGAGGCTGCTTCGGCCCGGTTGCAGGCGCTCCAGGTTCAGCAGCAGCTGGGTATCCAGTCGCTGTCGATCGCGAACCAGGCGCCCCAGTCGATCCTGGCGCTCTTCCGGTAATGACATTGCCCGGGCCAGCCTGACGCTGGCCCGGGTCTCCTTTCCCGGCTTCGAACAGGCCGGACCCAGTCAGTGGAAGGACGCGATTTGACCCCGCATGAACAGGCCCGAATGGCCTATTCCTCCCCCGCCGCCCCGACCCGAACCGCGCGCGGCACCGAGTATGAAGCATTCGTTGACATTACGCGCGCGCTAAAACGCGCAACTCTGGCCGGACGCCCAGGTTTCAAGGATCTTGTCGCAGCACTTCATCGCAACCGGCAGCTTTGGACGATCTTGGCGGCAAGTGTGGCGGATCCAGAAAATGGCCTACCAGCCCCGCTCAGAGCACGGTTGTTCTACCTCTATGAGTTTACCCAGAAACACACATCCGAGGTCCTTGCCGGACGCGAGAGCGCAAACGCGCTCATTGAAATCAATGCGACCGTGATGAAGGGGCTCGTTCCAAAAGGGGATGTGTCGTGAGCGGCCTCGTCCTAAAGCTCGCACCAAAGGAGCGTGTCGTCATCAATGGCGCGGTCATCGAAAACGGCGATCGGCGTACCCGTCTCTCCGTTCTTACACCGGGTGCGAATATCCTGCGGCTGCGTGACGCGATCCACCCCGAAGAAGCAAACACCCCTGTCCGGCGCGTCTGCTACGTCGCGCAACTCGCGGTCTCCGGGGATGCTGAACCAGATGAAGCGCGCGCCCAGCTCTTGCGCGGGATCGAGCAGTTGTCGCAAGTCTTCCAGGACGCAGACAGTCTTCTTGCGCTGAACAAAGCCACAGATGCTGTTTCGAACGGACAATTCTACCAAGGACTTCGGGCGCTGCGGTCGCTGCTGCCGCGCGAAGAACGCCTGTTGGGGCTGTCTCCGCAATGACGTTTCAGCCCGTCGCGCCGTTCGGTGGCATCGGAGGCTGGGCGTTCTTGTCGCGGACGCGTGAGGCGCAACAAGAAGCCTTCGACAACTCCGCGTCTGTGGTGCGAGACACAGCATACTTCCAAGAGAAAATCGGCTCGATAACGACCGCCGAGGACCTTGTGTCCGACCGCCGACTGTTGCGCGTGGCCCTAGGCGCATTCGGACTAGATAGCGAAATTGACAACAAGTTCTTTCTCCAAAAGGTCTTACAGGAGAGCACTTTCGAACCAACAAGCCTGTCAAACCGTTTGTCAGACAAACGTTATCTAAACATGGCTCAGGAGTTCGGATTTGGTGACGTGACGCCGCCGAACACGGTGCTGAGCGACTTTGGCACGAGGATCACCGCGCAATTCCGCGAGCGACAGTTCGAGATCGCAGTGGGTAATCAGTCCCAGGATATGCGCCTCGCTCTTGGCCTAAACCGCGACCTGTCGGAGTTGGCCTCGCGCGAAATCTCTGACGACGCGAAGTGGTTTACGGTCATGGCCACCGAACCCTTACGCGTGGTCTTCGAACGCGCGCTTGGTCTACCGAACGTCCTTGGCGCACTCGACATCGACCGCCAGCTCGAGCTGTTTCGAGAAAAAGCGCAAGCCACATTTGGAGATTCAAGTATCTCCCAATTCTTGGATCCTGAGAAAATTGACACGCTGCGGCGGCAATTCCTGGCTCAGTCGGAGTTACAGGCAACATCTGCTGGTGGGGCGTCAACAACACGCGGATCCGCCGCGCTCGCATTGCTGTCGCAGTCCAATCCACAAGGAAACCTGTCGCTGTTCTAACCTTAAGTCTGGTTTAGTCTCAGCTCCGTTTCACTCCGATCCCAGTGCCGCCGAATGTTCGGCGTCGGCGGCAATCTGTGCGACCACCTGGCTGGCTCCAGAAAGAAGCAGCTCGGCCAAGGTTTTGAAACTCTCCTCGGGGCTCCCCAAGGAACGGGTTGCGAAGAAACTATCTAGGGCAGGCCATGTTGCGACCGCACGGTCAAGCTCCGGGTCGCCACCTTTGGAGTAGAGACCAGCGCGGATCATCAGCTCTGAGCGCTCGAAGGCTCCGAGCACCGCGCGCGCCTCGGCGATTATCGCGTTCTCCTCTGGCGACGCAGCCTCCGGCAAGGCACGCGAGACCGAACGGGCGACATCCACGGCGGGAAAACGGCCGCGCTCGGCAATTGCGCGATCAAGGACAATATGGCCATCCAGCACACCCCTGAGAATGTCTGCGATGGGTTCCTCCATATCCGAACCTGCCACGAGAACGGAAAAGAGCGCTGTAATGTCGGACTGCTCCGCTGATCCAGGACCTGCCCGTTCGGCGAGCGCCATGATCCGTTGCGCTGTTGACGGCGGGAACCCGCGCATCGCTGCGCCTTCGCCCGAGGCCAGGGCGACTTCTCGGTGCGCCTCGGCAAACCGGGTAATCGAGTCAGCAAGGAGAAGCACGTGCTTTCCACCGTCTCGAAAATGCTCCGCAACAGCCATGGCAGCGTAGGCGCAGCGGCGGCGGAGCAGGGGCGAGCGATCAGCTGTTGCGGCCACCACAACTGCGCGCTCCATCCCACTTGGTCCTAGAACCTTCTCGACGAACTCACGCACTTCCCGGCCACGTTCGCCAATGAGAGCAACGACAACAATGTCGGCTTCCACTCCCTCGGCCAAGCGTGCCAGAAGGGTGGACTTTCCCACACCCGAACCCGCAAACAAACCCAGACGCTGACCCCGAACAATTGGCAGAAGCGTGTCAAAAAGGGAAAGCCCGGTGGTGACCCGGCGCCCAAGGCCGCGCCTGTCGGTCGGGTTACCCGGATCAGGCATCAGCGGTCGCGCAAAACGACCATTTACGATGGCCTGTCCGTCCAATGGGGATCCCATGGGATCGATCACGCGCCCGACCCAGCTATCGTCTGGTGAAAGCCTTATCGGGCCATCGTGGAACACCTCCTGGCCAACCGCAAAGCCCTCGGGGCTGGCCTCGGGCAAGACAACCACCCGGCTTTCATTAAGTTCGACCACTTCACCACCGGAGCGCGCCGAAGCATGGAACGCGACCCGGTCTCCCAAAGCGGCAGTGTCCGAAAGACCAGCAATCTCGAGCCGACCACCGCTGACACCGGCAATGCGCCCGACGCGCCTCACGTTTCGCTCACGCGCAAGAACTGCTCGAAGATGGTCGATGAGCGTGGACGCCATGGTTCTCCGGCCCTGTCTGTCCTCACCGTTTCTAAACGAATCGCGGTTAAGCGTTTGTGTAACAAGGTCGTGGGAGAAGCCCCGATGTTCGACAGACCTGAGATCATGCAGCTCGCGCAAGAGCTTGCCGGGCACGCGGCGCGACGCCAGGAACGTGTTGCGGAAAACGTGGCAAATGCCGATACGCCGGGATACCGGGCGCGCGACCTTGAAGACTTCCAATCCTACTATGCTGCGCGCGGTGAAGCGCACATGCATGCCACTCGTGCCGGCCACGTGCCGACCGCTTCCTTCGGCACGCCCGCTGGAGCGGTCATCGACACGCGGACGGAACCCTCGCCCAACGGAAACTCAGTCTCGCTGGAGGCTGAAATGGTACGCCAAGCGGAGACCAAGCATCAGCACGACATGGCGCTCGCGGTTTACAAGTCCTCCTTGGACTTGATGCGCGCCGCCATTGGGCGTGGGCGATAGGGGGTTCGGAGCATGGCCAGCCTCATGGAAACACTAGCAATCGCCACCACGGGCATGCAGGCCCAATCGGAGCGTTTGCGCTTTGTTTCCGAGAACGTCGCAAACGAAGACACCCCAGGATACCGGCGGAAAGTGACCTCCTTCGAAGAGGTGGTCGAGGCCGGAAGGCGCACCGGAATGGTGCAAACGGGTCCGGTGGAACTGGACCAGAGCGCTCTGGCCCGGATTCATGATCCGGGCCACCCGCTCGCCGATCAAAACGGCTACTATGATGGATCGAACGTCAATCTAGTAGTCGAGATCGCGGACGCCCGCGAAGCGCAGCGAAGCTACGAGGCAAACCTGCGCGTGTTCGATCAGGCGCGCAAAATGAGCCAGAGCTTGCTCGAGCTGCTCAGACGATAGGGGCTAAGACATGGACATCAAAAGCACGCTTGCCGCCAACGCCTACAGTGGCGCGAAGCCCGCGACTTCCGTGGGAAGCGCCAAGGAGGGAAACTCGGCGGCTGGCCTTGTTCAGAGCTTCTCAGAGACACTGCGCGAAAGCGAAGAGACCGCAAAGAAGGCCATGACGGGCGAAGCAGACCCTCAGGCACTTGTTCAGGCGCTCGCAGAGACACAGCTCGCGGTGGAGGCCGCCGTGACGGTCCGCGACCGTGTTGTGGAGGCTTACCAGGAAATTCTCAGGATGCCGGTCTAGGAAGATGGCCGAAGACGTCTTTTATGACACGCTCCGCCAAGGGCTTTGGGTGGCGTTCCTGATGAGCGC
>JBCCKB010000025.1:0-16739 GCA_039027595.1 Pseudomonadota bacterium
GCGTTGAAAAGTGCAGTGCAGGCTTTGCCTGCCTTCTCTCTTAGCAAGGCAACCGATTGATTTAATGGAAAAATTTCACGCGCGACGACCGGTTGAGCATGCATTCCTCACCAGCGTTCAGAATGAAGTGGTAGCCCGTAGGGGAATCGAACCCCTCTTTCCAGGTTGAAAACCTGGCGTCCTAACCGATAGACGAACGGGCCCTGTCGGCACTGGGTGGTCTAGGCAAACCACCACGGCGAGGCAAGTAGATTTTTGAATGCCGGTTAGCGCGGTGCCTCCGTTTCGCGAAGCGCTGCGATGATCTGGGCGAGAGCGTCGGTTTCTGTGGCTATGGCGGTATCTACCTCGATCTTGGGCGGTGCAACCGGGTCCATGCGGAGTTCGCCGATCTTGTCCCAACCCACTCGGCCGTCGGTGCGGGCCCTGGCCTCCACGCGTTTGCGCCGCAGTGAGGTGTCACTGCAGGTGACTTCAATCCATTGAAGGGGGCAAGATCCGGCCACTGCGACGCCGGTCCATGCGGGGCGCAGTGGGGCCATCCAGTGGACGCCGTCGGCGACGACCGAGCGGCCAAGCGCCAGGTTCTCACGGGCGAGCACTTGGGCCACCCCGTAGCCGGCGTCCTGGACGTCTTCGATCCCTAGACGAGATGCCCGGAGCCCCATCTCAATTGCGTCGATCCGCAGATGCACGCCGCCAAGGTGCCGCGCCAGCCCGCGTGAAAGCGTTGTCTTGCCCACCCCGGGTAGACCGCAGAACACGCACAGATAGAGCGTCGTCATTCCACGCGCGCCGCGTCAGCAAGGCGAAGCTGAACGCGCGTGCGCCCCTGCCAGTGGTTGAGTTCCAACCATCCCACGAAGTGGAAGGGCGCTCCGCCATGGTCCTCGAGCGCCTGTGCCAGACCTGTCTTGGAGGCACCAAAGGCAATCGTGTCGAGATTGGGACCGGCGCCATCACCAATCGAGAGCTTCAAATGTCCGTCACCAACCCGGCGGACATGCCGGATGCGCAGGGCCGGGAACGCAAAGCGCGGGGCAGGGGCTGCCTGACCGTATGGGCCGGCCGTCTCAATCCGCTCGACAAGATCGGATGTGGCGGCCGAGGGCATGAGAACGCCGTCCAGGCGTAACGCGCTGGGGGGCTCCGCGCCGGCGCCTTGCTTGGCGAGAAGCTCGCCCAGGCGGGACATGGCGACCTCTAGGCTATCCCTCGCAACCGAAAGCCCGGCCGCCATCCGGTGACCGCCTCCTTTGAGGAGAAGGCCCTCGGCTGCAACACGTTGAACCGCGGCGCCGAGATCCACGCCCTCGACAGAGCGCCCCGATCCTTTGCCGTTATTGCCCGCCAAACCAATCACCACGGCTGGCCGTCCGGTGGATTCCTTGAGGCGCGCCGCCACAATTCCCACAACGCCCGGGTGCCAGCCCTCTCCAGCCGCCCAAACAAGGGGTTGATCGAAGCCGCGCAGTTCGGCCTGGGCAAGCGCCTCCTCTTGAACCGTGGCCTCGATCGCCCGGCGTTCGGAGTTGAGTTGATCGAGCCGCTCCGCAAGCTCCATGGCCTCCGAAGGGCTGCGCGATGCAAGGCATTTGGCGCCGAGATCGGCTGCCCCAATCCGTCCACCCGCGTTGACGCGGGGGCCAATCAGGTAGCCTAGATGGTAGGCCGTGGGCGCAGTATCCAGCCGAGCGACATCCGCCAACGCTGCAAGTCCCGGTCTTGCCCGCCGCGCCATCACCTTCAGACCCTGGCGCACGAAGGCACGATTGACACCGATGAGAGGCGCGATATCAGCCACGGTCGCAAGGGCGACGAGATCGAGAAACTCCATAAGGTCCGGTCCCGTCTTTCCTGCTTCGCGGAGCCGGCGGTTGACCTCAACGAGCATCAAGAAGACCACACCTGCCGCACAGAGGTGCCCTAGGTCACCACTTTCGTCCTGGCGGTTCGGATTGACCGTTGCAAGCGCTGGCGGAAGCGTTTCGCCACCCAGGTGGTGGTCGAGAATGATCACATCTGAGCCGCGGGCAGCAGCCACAGCTTCATGGCTTAAGGTGCCGCAATCAACGCAAATGATCAGGTCATGCTCCGCTGCGAGCGCGGTCATGGCAGGTGCGTTCGGGCCGTAGCCCTCGTCAATACGGTCGGGAATGTAGAGTGTCGCCCTTGCATTCTGTGGCTCGAGCCAAGCGAGGATGAGCGCCGCCGATGCGCCGCCATCGACGTCATAGTCTGCGAAGATCGCAATCTTCTCGCCCGAAAGCACCGCTGTCAGAAACCGTTCGGCTGCGGGCCCCATGTCGCAAAGCGTCATCGGGTCGGGAAGCAGGTCGCGTAAACTCGGCGCGAGGTAAGCTTCTGCCGCGTCTGCTTCTATTCCGCGCGATGATAAAACTCGGGAAAGCGGGGGCGGGAGCCCTGTCGCCTGTGCCAGATGCTCAGCCCGGCGATCGTCCTCTGCGGTGGGTCCGACCCAGCTCCTTCCCGTGAGTGAGTTGGTAACCCCGAGATACGCCACCTCACGCCCCTAGTCCGTGGGGTTTCGGTAGGACATCCGCCGAACGGATCCTGTTTTGGAACGCATCAAAATAGTCTCGGCCGTCAAAATCCCAGGCTCACGCTTGATCCCCGGGAGGATTGAGCCGTCGGTGACGCCTGTCGCGGCAAAGATAACCTCGGAGGTCACCATGTCATCGCGTGTGTAGACCCGGGCTAGATTCGAGATCCCTGCAGTCTCGGCGCGCCCCCTTTCATCGTCGTTCCGGAAAAGAAGCTTGCCGAACATTTGTCCGCCCATGCACTTAAGCGCTGCGGCCGCCAGCACACCTTCGGGTGCGCCGCCAGATCCCATGTACATGTCGATGCCGGTCCTCTCTGCTTCGGCGCAGTGGATAACCCCAGCGACGTCACCGTCGGTGATCAGCCGTATGGCGCACCCGGTGGTCCGCAGTTCGCCGATCATTTCCTCGTGGCGCGGCCGTTCAAGCACGCAAACGGTGATGTCATCCGTCGAACAGCCCTTGGCCGCAGCGAGTGCCGAGACCCGCTCTGCGGGGCTCATATCCAACGTTACAACGCCGGTGCGGAAGCCAGGTCCGACGGCAAGCTTCTCCATATAGACGTCCGGCGCATGGAGAAGCGTTCCACGAGGAGCCATGGCGATCACGGTGAGCGCGTTTGGCATGTCCTTTGCGGTAAGCGTGGTCCCCTCAAGCGGATCGAGCGCGATATCGACTTCGGGGCCGGTTCCGGCACCGACCTCTTCACCTATGAAAAGCATCGGTGCCTCGTCGCGTTCACCTTCGCCGATGACCACCGTGCCTTGAATATCGAGCTTGTTGAGTTGCTCGCGCATTGCGTTCACGGCGGCCTGGTCGGCGGCCTTTTCGTCGCCTCGGCCTATGAAGTCGGCGGACGCCAACGCAGCGGCTTCGCTTACGCGGGCTAACCCGAGTGAAAGCATGCGGTCATTGAAATCTGGGCTTTCGGCCATGGCAATCTGTCCTTGTCGTTTGCGGCGGAGGGTTAACGTGGCATGCCAGGGTCGGCAAGGGAGGTCACGCTCACACCTCTTCGATCCGGATCGCCACCGGCTCTCCCATGAGGACGCCGGTGTTGCCCATCGCTGCAAAGGCCTCGGTCAATGCGATGCGCGTGGTCTTGTGAGTGACAATCAGGACGGGCGCGTTCGGGGCCTCATGGCCGTACTGGCGCATCCGGTCAATCGAGATCCCATGATCGCCGAGCCGCGCGGCGACCTTGGCCAGCGCCCCAGGCTTATCGAGAAGGAGCATCCTGAGGTAATAGGGCGCGGGCGCTGATGCCTGGGCGGGTGGCGCGGTCACAAGGCCAGCAAATGGCTGTCCGAACGTCGGAATCCGCGTGCCCCGAGCAATATCGATGATGTCGGAAAGCACGGCGCTCGCTGTCGGTCCTTCTCCCGCGCCCGCACCCCGAAGCACCAGTTGGCCCACCGCATCGCCCTCGATGACAACCATGTTGGTGGCATCTTCAAGCTGACCAAGCGGGGATGTGGCTGGGACCAGGCACGGCGACATCCGCATCTCAAGCCCGCGCCCCGTCATCTGCGCAACACCGAGGAGCTTGATCTTGTAACCTAAATCGCCCGCGCGCTGGATATCTTCAATCGAGACCCGTTCGATCCCTTCGATATCCAAGGCTTCAAAGTCAACCTTTGTGCCAAATGCAATGGCGGCCAAGAGCGCCAGCTTATGTCCTGCATCGATCCCACCGACATCAAGTGTGGGATCGGCTTCGAGATAGCCGAGCTTGTCGGCTTCGTCGAAGACCTCCGCGTAGGGAAGACCGGCACTCTCCATCCGGGTGAGGATGTAGTTACAGGTCCCATTCATAACCCCAACGATCCGGGTGATCCCATTGCCTGCAAGGCCCTCGGACAGCGCCTTGACCACCGGAATGCCACCGGCAACTCCTGCTTCGAAACGCAGGACAGCGCCGTTTGCCTCGGCGGTCTGAGCGAGCGTTTGTCCGTGAAGCGCTAAAAGTGCCTTATTTGCGGTAACGACATCTTTCCCTTGGGCAAGCGCTGTTTCCGTGGCTTCCTTGGCGACGCCGCCGGAGCCTCCCATGAGTTCGACGAACACATCGACGTCGTCGCGCAACGGCACGGCGCGAGGGTCGCCTTCCCAGGCAAACGCCTCTAATGAGACACCCCGGTCCTTGTCGCGGCTCCGCGCCGAGACTGCGCTGACTGTGATCGGGCGTCCCGCGCGCGTGGTGAGCATTGGTCCGTGCCGAGCGAGGATCTTGAGTACGCCGGCACCCACGGTTCCAAGCCCGGCGATACCAAGGCGAAGGGGCTTTGGCATGGCCACGCGCTCCAGGTCAACTTCAGATCCGGATCGCGGCTTACCCCAAGTGCCCGGCGGCGGCAATCCGTACAGGGCAAGACCAGCCCGCGGCCACTTCGGAAGTCAGGGATCGCTTGACGACAGCGCGCGTAGTTCAGCAGCCCGTGCGCGCAGAGCTGCCGCTCGCTGCTCCAGTTCGGCGTTGGACACCTCATTCGAGGTCTCGCCACGAATACTGGCCTCAAGCTCGAGGATCTCCGACAGTGACCCCAAGGTGGGATAGTCTTCTCCGGGCGGCGGTGCACCGAGCGCCGCATCTGCGTCGGGTGGGCTGGCGCAGGCGGCAAGGGCCGCGAGCGCCGCGAAAGGGGCGAGACGATACAACACGCGTCGCAGTCCTAGAGACGCGCCGCTGAACGCACAAGCCTGATCCCCAAGAAGGGCGCCCTGGACTGGGGCACCCTTCGGCATTCATGATCCTAACCGGGATCAGTTCAGGTCGGACGCCCGCGCTGCGTCGATGTTTGCCTCGACCGCAGAGACCGTGGCGCTCAGGGCGTCGAAGATCTCCTCGCCGCCATCGACGTTTGCCTTAAACCAGTCATAGACGGGCGCCGCCGCCTCCTTGAAGGCTGCCTTTTCATCTGGGGTTGGGACGTAGAGATCGCCGCCACCGGCCACGAAATCCTCATAGGCTTGGATCGACTTTCGCTTGGGTGAGGCGAAGGTCGCTTGTTGGAGTTGGTAGAATCCGTCGATGATGACGCGCTTGTTGGCGTCCGAGAGCCCAGAGAACTGTTCGTTGTTCATGTACCACAGCGCCCCCATGTACGCGTGTCCGTCTAGGGTAACGTACTGCAAGCCGGCATCCGGAAACTTCATGCCCATGATGTCGGTGATCCCGTTCTTGGACCCCTCGACCACGCCTGTTTGGAATGAGGTAAAGAGCTCCGGCCACGGGATCGGTGTCGGTGAAGCGCCAAGCGCCTTGACGAGCTCTTGCGGCAGGTCTGCGACCACCGTGCGGATCTTGAGGCCCTCCATGTCCGAGGGCATCTGCACACGACGCTGTGTGTTCGCGAAGTTTCGCCAGCCTCCCGTATTTCCAACGGTCATAAGACGGATGGCGCCGCCCGATGTGTCGAGGACCTTGGACTTCATGAGCTGCATAAACTCGCTGCCGTTATCCATGACCTTCTCGGCCACCCGGTCGTCGGCCATGAGGTACGGCAAGTCGAGGACCTGCACGAAGGGGAAGATGTTTGCCGCCCCTCCCGAGGTGGAGACATAAATGTCGATTGAGCCGTCCGCGATACCTTGAAGGCACTCGGAGCCGTTCGAGCAAAGCTGCGTGCCGATGAAGAGCTCGACGGTGATCTCGCCGTTCGAGGCCTGCTCGACATAGTTCTTGAAGACCACGAGACCGTCATAGTCTTCGTCGTTTTCATTAGAGTTGGCTGTGGCCCGCAGATTGATCGCCTGCGCCGCTGCCGCGATTGGCGCCGCCGCAATGGCTGTAGCCAAGAGCAGTTTCGTTATTCCCTTCAGCATGTTGCGTATCTCCCTTGAGGTTGTTTCTTGGTTGGTCGATCAGTTCACGAACCCGGTTAGGCGCGGGATCGTCATGGAAATTGCAGGGATGTAGGTAATGAGAAAGATCACCAGCACCTCGACTGCGAGGAAGGGCAGGATCGCCTTGGAAATCGTCTCGACCTTCTCTTTAGACACCGAGGAGGCCACGAAGAGCACAAGCCCCATGGGCGGCGTTGCCAGCCCCACCGTCAGGTTCACGCTCATGATGATGGCAAAGTGCACTGGGTGGACACCAAGATCGACGAAGATCGGCCCGAGGATCGGCCCTAGGATAATAATCGCGGGGCCCGCGTCGAGAAACATGCCAACAATGAAAAGGAGCATGTTGATTAGGAATAGCAGGATCAGGGGGTTCTCGGAGAGAGACAGGATGAATTCTGCCAGGATTTGCGGCGCGTAGGAGAGGGAAACGACCGTCTTGAACGCCATCGCTGCGCCAACGAGGAGGAGCACCACGGCTGACGTGAGGGCGGCACGGCTTAAGACTTGCGGCAAGTCGCCCAAAGACATTGTGCGCAAGATGAAGAAGGCCACGATCACCGCATAGGCAACTGCAACGGCCGCCGCTTCGGTGGGGGTGAAGACGCCTAAGAGGATTCCGCCCAGGATAAGGAGCGGTGTCTGTAGCGGAACGACCGCACGTTTGCAGACGGTACGGAAATCTGCGCCAACCCGGCCGCGCATTGCGATCAAGAAAAAATGTGCAGCCACGAGGGAAACCGCGAAGGTCAGGAGTTGCAGCGTCGCACCGGCCCCAAGGCCAGTGGTGCCGGTCAGGATCAGATAAAGGAGGCCACCGAGGTTGAGCCGCAGGAGCACGAGCGATGTCCAGTACTCGCCACCCGAAATATCGCTTCCTTTTCGGACGACCCGCTCGGCCTTGGGGAGATCATATCGATCGGCCATCAGCCGCACCATGATCATGAGTCCCAGACCCACCATGACGCCGGGCACGATGCCGGCAAGAAAGAGGGCAGCCACCGACTCGCCCATCACGTAGGCATAAATGATCATGATGCCAGAAGGTGGGATGATAGGTCCGATCACAGAGGAGGCGGCCGTAACCGCTGCGGCAAAGCGGCGGGAGTAGCCCTGCTTCTCCATCGCTGGGATCAACATGGAGCCCAAGGCCGATGTATCCGCCACAGCCGATCCGGACAGGCCTGCGAACAGGATCGACGAAAGTATGTTCACATGCGCGAGGCCACCCCGGAGGTGTCCCATCAGAGCTTGCGAGAACTCGACGAGCCGGATGGTGATCCCACCCTTGTTCATCATCTCTCCGGCAAGCATGAAGAACGGGATCGCCATTAAAGGAAAGCTATCCATCCCATTGTAAACATTACGGTAAAGGAGTGTAATGTCCTTCTCTTGGCCGTTGAGCCAAAGCAGGATGCCCGGGGCCGCGAGAAGTCCGAAAAAGACCGGTAGTCCGACCATCAGGAAGATCAGGAAGACGGGTAGGAACCAGATCAGCATGGGTCAGCTATTCCGCCGTGAGTTCGTCATCGGCTGGGATCGGGCGCAGGTCATGCCCGCCGCCGATCATCGTGGCGAGGGTTCTCAGGACCAGTTCGACATTGACGATGAACAAAAGGACGACGCCTACGAGGAGCGACGCCATCATCCAGGCCTTCGGTACTTTCTCCCAGCCCTCTCCAGTGGGATAGTAAAGGGCCGAGGTGGCGAAGCGCCCGCCAAAACCCGTGACCTCGGACCAGCCGATTTGGATCGCAACCGCCAGAACCGCGCCCGCGATAAGCAAAAGGACAAGCGAAAGGGCCATCCCAAGCGCTTTGGGCAGTGCCAAAAGCACCATATCGATCGCAACAAATCCCCCCCGGCGATAGGCGGTTGGCGCCATCAGCCCCGTCATCCAAAGCATGAGAAAACGCGCGGCCTCGTCGGGCCAGGGAAGCGCATTGTTCAGAACATAACGAAAAAACACCTGAACCAAGATGCACGCCACCATTAAGGCCACGAGTGCGATCGAGATCCACCGCCCCACGCCAAGAACATAATCGTTCCAAAGCTGAAGCGGCGCGATGAGCGCTTTCAGGAGCCCCATGGGCCCATTCCTCCCTTTCAGGCCCTTATGCGGGCTCTGTTATTTTACCTTCGGCCGTCAAAGCGCGCCTGTAAAGCGCCCGTAGCCTCCCCCGGAAAACAGAAGCGGTGCCCCATCGCGGTAGGCGACAGCGCCAACCTTTCCGATGATGATCAAGTGATCGCCGCCATCGTGCTGGGCCGCGAGGCCACACTCGAAGCGCGCCAGGCAGCCTTCAATAAGCGGCGTGCCGTCGGAACCCGGTTGCCAGTCGAGTCCATCGAAGTCCCACCCCCCCTGGCTGAACCGCCGGCACACATCGTCTTGGTCTTCGCCCAGAACATGGATCGCAAACTCGCGCGTCGCCGCGAAAGCCGAAAATCGCTTTGATGCGCGCGCGGGTGACCAAAGCACGAGCGGTGGATCGAGCGAGACAGATGCAAATGAGTTCGCGGTGATCCCAAGCGGGCCCTTGTCGGTGTGCGTCGTCACGACGCATATGCCCGTGGCAAATCTCCCAAGAGCGTCTCGTAGATCACGCTCCGTCGCTTTTGAAGGTTGAAAGGCGCGCATGGCGCTCGGGTTTCCTCCGTCAGGCATGCTCACGGAACCTCGCGGCCTAGGGCTGCGGTGTAAAGCTCAAACCATGTCTCCCGATCCATCTCGACCTTAAGCGCCTCTGAAAGCGTTGCGATCCGGTCGAGCCGGTTTGTCCCCATCACCGGCATGATCTTTGCGGGATGCGCGAGGATCCAGGCGACGGCCACGCTTGCAGGGTCCACCCCTTGGTCGGAGGCAACGCTCTCTACGGCGGCGCGAAGTCCGCTATCCGCACCGGCAAAAAGTGATCCGCCGCCCAGCGGCGACCAGGCCATTGGGGGAATGCGGCGTTCTTGAAGGAAGGCGATATCACCGTTTGTGAATGGCGCGTGGCACGCCAGGCTAATTTCGATTTGGTTCGTGACAAGAGGCGTCCGCATTGCTGCTTGCAGAAGCGTCCAGTCATGGAGTTTGAAGTTCGACGCCCCCACAGCGCGAACCTTGCCCGAGGCGACAACGTCGTCCATGGCCGCCCCGGTCTCGCGAGGATCCATGAAGGGATCTGGTCGATGGAGAAGAAGGAGGTCAATCCGGTCGGTTGCCATGAGCTGTAGCGACATCTCGACGGATGAGAGGATATGTGCGCGGCTCGTGTTGTAGTGCTTTACGCGTGCTTGGGAATTGCGCCCTACTGGGGCGATGATATCGCACTTGGTGACGAGCTCGATCTGGTCACGAAGTCCGGGCGATGCCTTAAAGGCCGCTCCCAAGAGCGCCTCTGCGCCGTAATCGCCGTATATGTCTGCTTGATCGATTGTGGAAATGCCCTGGGCTAAGCAAGCCTCGACCTTCGCCTGGACGTGCTCCGGTGACGTGTCAGGATCGTCGCCGAGCCGCCACATTCCATAAATGACACGGCTGAGCTCAAGGTCCGGGGCAAGCGTCACACGCTCCATCATCACCGTCTCTCTCCAGCGCCGAGCGGGGTTTCCGGAAGGCTCGCCGGCACACGTCCGTACTCATGGGGCAGCGAGCAGGTTTTGAGGTGTGGAAGCACCCGCGTCCCAAAGGATATGCACTCATCGATATGGGGATAACCTGAAAAGATGAAGGCGCGGATGCCCATTTTTTGGTAACTCTCGATCTCAGAGAGCACTTGATCGACCGAGCCGACCAGAGCCGCACCGCATCCCGACCGTGCCCGCCCAATGCCCGTCCAAAGACGTGGCTCGACATAGCCGAATTGGTCTGCGAGTTCGCGTGCCCTCGCTTGATGCGCGACGCCGAGCGAGCCGGCATCATGGGCTCTCTCCTTGATCAATTGGCCCAACTCATCGTCCAGCATCGAGACAAGATGTTCAGCATAGTCCTTTGCTTCGGCTTCGCTGTCCCGCACAATGATATGAACGCGGAGACCGTAGTCCAAAGTACGGCCATATTTTTCAGCGACCTGGTGGACGTCTCTCATTCTCTGTTTTAGCTGGTCCTTTGGCTCGGGCCACATCAGATAGACGTCGCAATGCTGACCGCAAAGCTCGAGTGCCGCGGGTGAGTACCCGCCAAAGTACATCAGCGGACCGCCGTTTTGTTGATACGGCCGACTTGGGTCGGTCCAGACCTTGTCGAAAGAATAAACTTCTCCGTCGTAGCTGATCTCGTCCTGCGTCCAGGCTTGGCGCAGAATCTCGACGACCTCTCGCGAACGCTGGTACCGGAACGCCGAGTCCGCTTTCTCACCCGGGAAGTCAGAGGAAATGATGTTAATGGTCAGGCGGCCCTCCAGCATGTGATCGAGGGTCGCGATGGTGCGTGCCAGCATGATCGGTTGCATCTCACCGCATCGTACGGCTGCAAGCATGTTGATCTTCGACGTGAGCGGAGCAGACCCAGCAACGAATGAAAGCGTGTCTTGGCCTACCTGGTAGGACGAGGGGCATAGGATGTTCCGAAATCCTTGCCGCTCAGCCTCGAGAACAATGTCTCGGCAATGGCTCCAGGACGAGCGAAGGCTGCCGTCGGGCACGCCGAGATACGCGTAGTCGTCGGAACAAAGCGCGGAGAACCAAGACACCTCGGATGCGTCGAGGTCTGCGGAGGTAACGGGGACGGCGGTCATCTAGCTCTCTTGAGGCGCGATAATGTCTTTGCGTAGCATCCGCGCTAGTGTAGATCAATACTGTATCAATTTTCGAGCCAAACGCGGATGACCGATCCTCACGCCTTGCCCAAATATGTCCAGACGGCCGAGATGCTGATCCGTGATATCGGGTCGGGCCGTTTGTCGGATGGCGAGCGGCTGCCCCCCGAGCGTGAAATGGCCGCGGACCTCGGTCTTTCTGTCGGCACCCTGCGCAAGGCGCTGAGCTCACTTGAAGAAAAGGGACTTCTCGAGCGGATCCATGGATCGGGTAACTACATAAGAGCCCGCGCTGATGCCTCTGCAATCTATGCGTTTTTTAGGCTTGAGCTATTGGATGGTGGCGGTTTGCCTACCGCGGAGGTTCTTTCTGTGAAGGCGCAGGAAAAACCGGGTGACGCGCCCTTTTTCGGGGCTGCGGCTCACGGGCATCGTGTCCGGCGTCTGCGGTCTTTGAGTGGCCAGCCCGTGGCGCTGGAGGAAGTCTGGATTGATGGGGAACGCGCGCCCTCGGTGCATGAAAGCGATCTTTCAGAGTCGCTCTATTTGTTCTACCGGAAGTCCCTGGGCTTTTGGATCAGCCGCGCCGAAGACAGAGTAGGCATCGGGCCCGTTCCCGCATGGGCACCAGAGCGTTTTCCACCATGCCCTGGCGATCCGGCGGGCTACGTGGAACGAGTCGCTGAGGATCAGAACGGTGCAAAGGTGGAGTATTCTCGAACATGGTTTGATCCGGATCGCGCCCGATATGTCGCGCGACTGAGATAGGTATGGGGTGATGGGTGAATTGAAATACGGGGTGATCGGGTGCGGTATGATGGGCCAAGAGCACCTGCGCAATATCGCATTGTTACCGCAGGCACGTGTCGCGGCCATCTATGACCCTGACGAGTTGATGGCCCAGACGGCGAAGGCAATGGCCCCAAATGCTCGGGTTTATGATCGGGCCTGGGATCTTCTGGACCATCCCGAGTTGGACTGCCTCCTTATCGCTAGCCCAAACCACCTGCACCTCGCTCAGATGGAAGAGATCGCCGCCCGTCGCCCGCTACCAATACTTGTTGAAAAACCGCTTTTTACCGAACCCGAGGATGCGGATCGTATCGCAGCGTTTGGTGCGAGCTACCCAGCGCCCATCTGGGTGGCGATGGAATACCGCTACATGCCGCCCGTCGCGAAGCTCCTTGAAGAGGTCGAAGCCGCCACCGGTGGTATTCGCATGCTCACGATACGGGAGCACAGATTTCCGTTCTTGCGAAAAGTTGGCAACTGGAACCGGTTTAACCGGTGTTCGGGCGGTACGCTTGTCGAGAAGTGCTGCCACTTTTTCGATCTGATGCGGCTCATTCTCAAGGACGAGCCGGTTCGTATCATGGCGAGTGCTGGGCAAGAGGTGAACCACTTGGACGAGCGCTACGACGGGGAGACCCCGGATATCTGGGATACGGCTTACGTGATCTGCGAGTTTTCGCGCGGCGCGCGTGCGATGCTGGAGCTGTGCATGTATGCTGAAGGCGCGCGCTACCAAGAAGAGATCTCCGCGGTGGGCCCCGACGGCAAGATCGAGTGCTTTGTGCCAGGGCCCGGCCGCTTTTGGCCCACCCATCTCGGTGAACCGCCGGTTGCCCAAGTGATCGTCAGCCCGCGATCGCCAAAGGGCCCGCTCTCGGTCGATATTCCCGTTGACCCGACGATCCTTGCCGCGGGTGATCACAATGGCTCGACGTTCTACCAACATGTGAGGTTCGAGCGCATGGTTCGGGGCAACGGAGAGGTGGAGGTGACGCTTACGGACGGTGCCCGGGCTGTCGCGATGGGCCACGCCGCCCAAATGGCATCGGAAACAGGGAGCGTGGTGACGCTTTAGAGATGTTCTGGTCGTGCGCGTGTTCCGGCATCGGCCATTGGCACCAACCGATCTAAGGCTCGTCGACGAAACCAATCATATCTGCGTCGCCCTATTCGTGGCGCCAGGTTAGGGTGTTTGATCTTTCGTATAGATCGAACGCGACGTGATGTGTCGCAATTTGATTGGGCAGGTTTGGCTCGATGGCACTAGCCTAGCTGCGCGCAGCCTAGGGAGCACATGGGCCATGTCCGTCACCGATTTCTCTGCGATTCTCCAGCCGGTCGCCCGGGCGAAAGGGCTTCCAAACAGGCACTACGTTTCCGACGAAACCTTCGCGGAGGAGCGCGAACGTGTGTTGTTTGCAAGCTGGTCGGGGCTGACGGTCGCTGCCGAGATCCCTGAACCTGGCGATGCGATCCCTGTTGATTTCGTAGGGCTGCCCCTGGTCGCGGTTCGGGGCCGCGATGGTCAAGTGAGGGTGTTTCAGAACACCTGCCGTCACAGAGGGATGATCCTCGTCAGCAAGCCGGGCAAGGTCGGCAACGTTATCCGCTGCCCCTATCACTCTTGGTCTTACGCGCTTTCCGGTGAGCTCAAGGCGACACCGCATGTGGGAGGTCCGGGGCACAATACCCATGAGGAAATTCGTCGCGATGAGCTGGGGCTCATTGAGATCCGTTCCCACGTCTGGCGCGACGTCGTTTTCGTCAATGTCTCTGGCGATGCGCCGGCATTCGAAGATGATGCCAACGTGGCGATGACCCGGTGGGCAGAGTTCGATCAGCCAATCTACCATGGCGGAGCCGATTCAACGTTTTCGTTCGATGTGAAGACGAATTGGAAACTGGCTGTTGAGAACTTCTGCGAAAGCTACCACCTGCCTTGGGTTCATCCCGGCCTCAATGCCTATTCGAAGCTCGAGGATCACTACCATATCGAGGCTCCAGGAGCGTTTTCTGGACAAGGGACGCGCGTTTACGCGCCCCAGATCACCGATGACGGACGTCGCTTCCCGGATTTCAAGGGGCTCGACAAAAAGTGGGACAAGGCCGCCGAATATATCGCGGTCTTCCCAAATGTCCTTCTGGGGGTCCATCGCGACCATGCCTTCGCAATTGTGCTCGAGCCCGTCGCGAAAGACCGGACGATCGAACATGTCCACCTTTATTATTCTCGGCCGGAAGTTACCGCCGAACCCATGGCTGACATGCGGCGTACGAATGCGGCCATGTGGCACGAAGTTTTCGAAGAGGACATTTCGGTGGTTGAAGGCATGCAGGCTGGACGGGCAGGCCTTTACTTCGACGGCGGGAAGTTTAGCCCGGCCATGGACGGACCGACGCATCTATTTCATGCCTGGATTGCCGAACACATGGCGGGGAGGCCCCTTGCCGCCGAGTAGCGACGATACGGCCCTCGTTGCGGCCCACGCGGCTCGAGATGTCGACACACTTGTCCTAATATATCAAGGAGCAGCGGAACGCGCAGAAGCCTGCGGCGATATCGATCGCGCGTGTTTCTTTTTCACCCAGGCCTATGTCTGGGCGCTAGAGGCGGGCCACGCAGCAGCGCCAGCGCTTCATGCCTGGCTTGTGGCGCGGGGCCGGGAGCAGTGATGCCCAGGCATCCGAAGACAGATTTGATCGCTGTGAATCATCGAGGAAAGCTATGAAGACGAGCGCACGCGTTGTGGTCATCGGGGGCGGTGTGGTTGGGTGTTCCGTACTTTACCACCTCACAAAGCTTGGCTGGTCCGATGTCATGCTCGTAGAACGCTCGGAGCTCACAAGCGGGTCGACCTGGCATGCGGCGGGCGGGTTTCACACGCTGAATGGCGACACCAACATGGCCGCGCTCCAGGGCTACACGATCCGGCTTTACAAGGAGCTTGAGGAGATCACGGGCATGTCCTGCGGGCTCCACCACGTGGGGGGCATCACGCTCGCCGACAGCCCCGAACGGTTCGACATGCTCAAGGCCGAACGGGCAAAACACCGCTACATGGGGCTCCAAACCGAACTCTTGGGTCCCGATGGAATCCGCGAGTTCACCGACGGCCTCGTGAATACGGACGGCATCCTGGGCGCGCTCTTCGACCCGCTCGACGGGCATCTGGACCCGTCCGGCACAACCCATGCCTATGCCAAGGCCGCGCGGATGGGGGGGGCCGAGATCGTGACACACACGCGCGTGCTCGAGACCAATCCGGTGGCGGATGGCTGGGAGGTTGTGACGGATGCGGGCACGATCCGGGCCGAGCATGTGGTGAATGCGGGCGGCCTCTGGGCGCGGGAAGTGGCGGCGATGGCGGGTCTTTACCTGCCGCTTCTGCCCATGGCGCACCAGTATCTCGTGACCGAGGATATCCCCGAGATTTATGGTCGCAACACTGAGTTCCCCCATGTGATGGACCCCGGCGGCGAGAGTTACCTGCGCCAAGAGGGACGGGGGCTCTGCATCGGGTTCTACGAGCAGAAATGCGAGCCCTGGGCGGTGGGCGGTACGCCCTGGGAGTTCGGGCATGAACTCTTGAACGACCAATTCGAGAAGATCGAAGACTCGGTCGCCTTCGCCTATCGCCGCTTCCCCGTGCTGGAACGCGCTGGCGTCAAGCGCGTGATCCACGGGCCATTTACCTTCGCACCCGATGGCAATCCGCTGGTGGGGCCAGTACCGGGCTTGAGGAACTACTGGTCGGCCTGCGCGGTCATGGCGGGGTTCAGCCAGGGCGGCGGCGTGGGCCTTAGCCTCGCGCAATGGATGGTCGAGGGCGAGCCCGAGCGCGATGTTTTCGCGATGGATGTCGCGCGCTTCGGGCGCTGGACGACCCCGGGTTACACGGTCCCGAAGGTGATCGAAAACTATCAGCGGCGATTCTCCGTGAGCTACCCCAACGAGGAGCTCCCCGCCGCGCGGCGGTTCCGGACAACGCCCATGTACGACATCTGGGACGGCATGGGTGCGGTCTGGGGCGCGCAATACGGGCTCGAGGTGCCAAATTACTTTGCGGAAGGTGATGAGCCACGGTTCGAGACACCAAGCTTCCGGCGCTCGAATGCCTGGGAGGCGACGGCGCGCGAGGTGGCGGCCGTCCGCGGCGGGGTGGGGATCAACGAGACCCACAACTTCTCGAAATTCGACGTGACGGGGCCGGATGCGCGCGCCTGGCTCGACCGGATCATGGCGGGCCGCATCCCGAAGCCCGGGCGGCTGGCGCTAAACCCGATGCTGGCACCCTCGGGGCGGATCATCGGTGACTTCACGGTGACGTGCCTCGGCGAGGAGCGGTTCCGGCTGACGGCGTCCTATGGGAGCCAGGATTACCACCTGCGCTGGTTCGAGACGCATCTCGAGGGCGATGTGCGGGTGGAGAATGTCTCGGACCGGGTGACGGGGTTCCAGATCGCGGGGCCCCGAGCGCGGGATCTCTTGTCGCGCGTCACGTCGGCTGATGTCGGCCCGGGTTTTCGGTTCCTAGACGCGCGCCGCATGACCGTTGGCGTGGCCGACTGCCTCGTTCAACGCGTGAGCTACACCGGTGATCTGGGTTACGAGATCTTCTGCGATCTGACCTCGCAGCGGGCGCTCTTCGCCGCGCTCTGGGAGGCAGGACAGAACCTCGGCATCCGGCCCTTCGGGATGCGGGCGATGATGTCCTTGCGCCTCGACCGGTTCTTCGGGTCCTGGCAGCGCGAGTTCTCGCCCGACTACACGCCCGCCGAAACCGGGCTCGAC
>JBCCKB010000026.1:0-16533 GCA_039027595.1 Pseudomonadota bacterium
ATAATCCACTCGGCTTCGACAACCCACCGTCAGCTCACCGAAGAGCAACAAATCGCGGCTGGCGCAGCACCTAATGTCGTGAGGGTCTCGATTGGAATCGAGGACGCGGATGACATTATCGCCGATCTCGACCAAGCACTGGCAGGGGCAAGCGGCTAACGGCCGCTTGCGCCGCGCGTCTGATCCGTAGCACCAGGCGGCGGCATCTCCCGCGCTGGTTTATCGGGTTTTCTGTCATGGCCCGACGCAGCGATTGGGGATACACGACCTTGCCAACGCTCTCCACATCATCCGCCGTCGGGGACAACCAGATGTGATCCTTGCGAAAACGCGCAACGATCGTCGTCTCCACCTCACCTTGGGGTGTACGCCACGTCCCCTCCGAAAGGCTATTGCCCCATCGAGGCTGAAGAGCACAGTCAGTTCATCCGGCTCAAGTCTAAATGGAGCGGAGCCAACAGCCGAGTGGGCTCTCTTTGGCCATTGGTGCTTTCCAATTATCCTCAGAAGCGCGCCAATCTAAGTCCGGGCATGAATTCACGCTCTATGAAATCCATTGCACCGGTCGGAAAAAGCATAAGTGGTTCTGCTCGGGGAGTTCTATTGCACACCTCTGCTCGCGCTGGTTATCGCAACCCTGCCTAGCAAGAAGCCCATGGACTCTCCTTAGAAAATGTTAAGACTCGAAACAATATAATAGATTGATTTCATTACTATTTAATGGATCTTCTTGTCATAACTCAATCGCTGCACGTTCACTGCGAGACCGTGCCGGGTATTTCAAATGAAAGACACTGCGCTTGGAATTCTATCAGGAATAGCCTTCTTGATAGCGACTACCGCTCGGTCTTTGTCGCTCAAGGTCACATCATGGTTTGGCGACAGGGGCGCCTTCTACTCTATCGCATATATCATGGTGACGCGCGCCGAGATGGTCAGCTCGCCCGCGGCGACGGGAACCGCAGAGGAGGCCGTGCGTTCCGCTGCCATCATCACCATTGGGCCGCGGCTTTGGGTTTCGGCATCGCTCAAACGCATCAAAGCGCCGAGCGAGACCCCCGCCGCATCGGCATAAAGCGCAGCCCGTCGCTTGGCCTCGGCAACAGCATTGGCGCGCGCCGCATCCTCCGCCTGTGCGGTGTCAGCAAGGCCAAAGCTTAGGCCCTGAAACTGGTTCGCCCCCAAATCTGCGACAGCATCCAGGATCTCGCCTAGACGGTCGAGGTCCCGCACCCGGACGCTTAGGCTGTTCTGAGCAACAAACCCGGTGATCCGGTTTTCACCCGTGGACCGCGCGTAGTCAAAGCGCGGCGATACAGAGAAAGCGGCGGTTTGTAGGTCGGTCTCGCCCACACCCTGGGCAATTAACTCTGCGAGGATCCCCGCCATGGCCGCGCTGTTTTCCTTGATCGCTTCAGCCGCTGATGACCCATCACTGACGACGCCCAATGTGATGGTCGCCATGTCGGGTTCCACGGCCACTCGACCCTCGCCAACGACCGTAATCCTGCGCGCTTCCTCTTGGGCCGAGGCCATGGTGGGCAGTGCCAAAACCGCCACAACAGCTATCCATTTCAACCACATGACGCTCTCCGACAGACCGACTCTTCTGGCTAATCTGCCCTTTTTTGGCATCCGCGTCATCTTTTCCTCAAGACGTTCGTGCGCTAAGATAGCGCAGCAGGAAAGGGCGGCTTGGGGCAGCTCGCCCAAACAGCTTGGTGATTGCATGTCGGCGTTCGCGCTTGATCTTGATCCCAGCGGGATACGTCTTCTACGGCGGGACAGCGACAGCTGGACGCCGATCGACCGGGTACAGGTGGACGATCCGGGCCTTGTCGGGCGGCTGAAGGAAATGCGCGACGCCGGCGTCCATATGGCCAAAGGCGGCGAACCGTTCGGGACACTGGTCGTGATCCCAGATGCGCAGATCCTCTACACCTCCCTCGATATGCCCCCGACTGGCGACATCACCGACACCGTCATGCGCGGCCTGCTCGACGGGCTTACACCCTGCCCCATCGATGAGATGGTCTTTGATTGGCAACGCGAAGGCGATCGGCTGCGGGTTGCCGCTCTCGATGTGAACACCTTGGGAGAAGCCGAGGCCTTCGCGGTCAAGCATGGGTTCAACCCGTTGCGCTTTACGGCTTGGCCGGAACGAAGTGCTTTCCCAGGAAGCCCGGATTTTGGACCTGCTAAGGCAGCGCTTGCCGCCGAAGCGCGGGCGGCACCGATGCCGCAGGTCACCGTATCGAAAGCAAAAGGAATAGACCGGCGGCGGACCTTTGACCTAACGGGCCCGCTTGGTGGTTTGGGCCCCGTCTTGGCGGGAGCGGCGGCGCTTTGCGTGATGGCGGCAATGGTCTGGACCGCTTGGTCGCTGATCACGCCCAAAGCGCCCGTGCTTCCAGACGTGGCTGCAACACCCAAGCCCCAGCCGGAAGAAACCATCGAGGAAGCGCGTGCGGAGCCTCGACGTAGCGCCCCACGTTTGGGCGCACATGTGCCCGTGCCACCACTCCCCGGTGCGCTGACCGCGCCAGAAATCCGCTCGGAAATGATGGTTCGACAAATCGCCAGCCTTCCGAGAATGACTGCCCCCGATCCCGGCACCGAGGTGGGACTGCTATCCTCCTCCGAGATATGGCAACGACCGCCTCCACCCCTGGTTGAACCCGTCTCTTCGGATATTGAGGACCTTTACTTGGCGGCCGTAGACCCATTGGTAACGGTCGACGACGCTTTCGCACTTCCCGCTGCTCGCGGAGGTGAAGATCCACCCGTTGCCGCGCCCCTTCCGCCGGAACCAGGTCTTGTCTTTGAACTGGATGCACAGGGACTCGTCGTGGCGACGCCGGATGGCGCGCTTACACCAGACGGCGTTCTCGTGTTCGCTGGCCGACCGTCGCCTGTGCCACCAAACCGTCCGGCAACAGCGGTTGTGGCACCAGACGCAAATGTCGCCTTGGCCTTGGCTGGAAAGCTGCCACGTGCGCGCCCATCCGATCTCATCGAACGGATGGAGCGGGCCACTCTTGGCGGACGCACCCTATCGGAGCTTGCAGAGCTTCGCCCTTTGCGCCGACCCGCATCGGCGCAGCAGTCCGCTCTCAACACATCGGCAAGCGCACCGCCAAGCACACTTGCGGTCGCGGTATCCCGCGCTCCTATCAGGCGGCCCGAAGACTTCGCCGCCATTGTCGCCGCCGCCCAACAGGCTCTTGCGGAGCGTCCCGAGACGGATATCGCTGTCGTGGCAGCCTCGGCGGCCGCCGTCGCGCCGGTTCAGCCCACGATCCCCAGCTCTGCGTCAATTGCCCGGCAGGCCACGATCGAGAACGCAATCAACCTCCGCCGGTTGAACCTGATCGGGGTGTACGGATCGGACGCGGACCGGCGTGCCCTGATCCGCCTGCCGTCGGGTCGCTACGTCAAGGTAAAGGTTGGAGACCGGGTCGATGGCGGCCAGGTGGCCGCAATCGGCGAGAACGAAATTAGGTACGTGAAGGGCGGCAAGAGCCGGACCCTGTCAATGCCGTCAAGCTGATCATTCAACGACCAATCGACATCGCACCGCGCCACCCGCTGCCGAAGACTAGGCGGCCGGGACCGTGGACCGTTTATCGTCGTCCTCGGCGTGCCCCTAGTCCGCTACCGTGACCTCGCCATAGTCGCCCTTGGCCATCTCCACGGCCTCAATCGACTCGAAAAGCGCCTTGAAGTTACCCTCACCAAAGCCGTCGTCGCCTTTCCGTTGGATAAACTCGAAGAAGATTGGCCCGATCACCGTCTTTGAAAAGATCTGCAAGAGGATCTTTGTTTCCCCCCCATCGACCACACCTTCGCCGTCGATCAATATGCCATGGGTCTTCATCCGATCCACGGGCTCGTCGTGGCCTTTGACCCGCTCGAAGGAGAGATCGTAGTAGGTATCAGGCGGTCCAGGCATGTACCGTATGCCGTTCTTCGCAATCGCGTCGGTCGCGGCATAAATGTCCTTTGCTCCGACAGCGATGTGTTGGATCCCCTCTCCATTGTACTTTTTGAGGTAGTTCACGATCTGCCCCGTTTCGCCCCGATCCTCATTGATCGGAATTCTTATCTTACCGCAGGGCGAGGTCAGCGCCCGGGAATACAGCCCCGTGAACTTCCCTTCGATGTCGAAGAACCGGATCTCCCTGAAGCTGAATAGCTCTCCGTAGAACCGGAACCATACATCCATGTTTCCCCTGAACACATTATGGGTCAGATGGTCGAGATAATAGAATCCGACGCCTTCGGGGTGTGCCTTGGCGACCCAGTCGAACTCGGCATTGTACGGGTTGTCGTCATAGTAACTGTCGATGAAGTAGATGAGGCTACCGCCAATCCCCACAATGGCAGGGACATCCATGGTCTTGCCGGGGCCATCGTACGCCTCCGCGCCTTTGTCGACGGCATGTCGAAAGGCGTGCTCGGCGTCCACCACGCGCCACGCCATCGACGGCGCGCATGGCCCATGCTCGTCGATAAAGCCGGCGGCGTGGCTCCCGGGCTCGGCGTTAATGACGTACGTGATATCACCCTGTTGCCAAAGCTCTATCGCCTGTGTCTTATGGGTCGCCGTGTGAACATAGCCCATCCGCGAGAAGAGATTGCGGAGGACACTCGGATCGGGATGGGCAAACTCGACAAACTCAAACCCGTCTGTTCCAGCCGGGTTCTCGGCGCTGATCGTCGATTTCGGAGCATCGTGCGGAAAAGGACCCATTGTTGGTCTCCCAGTGGCTTTTCACGTTTCTACCGCATGCCTCACGCAGATGGCGCGCAATTATGCGTGACTTATAAGTTTTTTGTGCGCATGATACGCGCGTTCTTGAATATACGCGCACAAATTCCGCATGACGCTTGATGCCATCGACCAAACCATCCTCGCGGCGCTCCAGGCCAATGCCCAACTCACCGCTCAGGATCTGGCCGAGCGCCTGAATCTGTCGGCGAGCCAAGCAGGTCGGCGACGCCAGCGCCTCGAGACAGAGGGCTACATCGATAGCTACCGGGCCCGGCTTTCGGCCACACGCCTAGGCCTCCACGTGCAGGCCTTTGTCCAGGTCCAGATGGCAACACACGCCCCAGATCTTGTCAAAACCTTTGTCCGGACCGTCAAGACCCGGCCCGAGGTAACGTCCGCGTGGACTTTGACCGGCGAAGCAGACTATCTTTTGCGTGTGTACTGCGTCGATCTTCCCGCTCTTAACACGCTCATTCACGACGTGCTGCTGCCGCACCCGGCCGTCGCACGTGTCCAGAGCCAGATCGTTATGGATCAATTCAAGGCGGATGCCCCGCTTCCCTTATAAGGACAGCCCATGGAAGGCTTCCTCTACCAAGCTTCGATCTATCTCGCCGCAGCGGTGATCTCGGTGCCGCTTGCCGCACGGCTGGGGCTAGGGTCCGTCCTGGGCTACCTCCTCGCTGGCATCGCCATCGGTCCGCTTCTCGGTCTTGTCGGCTCAGAGACGGAGGATCTCCAGCATTTCGCCGAGTTCGGTGTGGTGATGATGCTCTTCCTCATCGGGCTCGAGCTCGACCCGCGCGCACTCTGGGCCATGCGCCACCGACTCGTGGGATTGGGTGGTCTCCAGGTCGTGCTAACGGCCGCCGTAATCACGGCGGGCGGTATGGTGCTGGGTCTCGCATGGCAGACGGCGCTCGCGATCGGAGCAATCTTCGCGCTCTCGTCGACGGCCATCGTTCTCCAGACACTGTCGGAAAAAGGGTTGATGCAAACGCCGGGAGGACGATCGATATTTTCGGTCCTTCTGACCCAGGACATCGCTGTCATACCGATGCTCGCGTTGCTACCGCTGCTTGCGGTGAGTGAGGGCGCGCGGCTCAATCCCGATGGGTCCATAGCCCGCGGATCTGACGAGATCCACGACGCACATCACACCCTTAGCTTGGTGGAGGGACTGCCGGGCTGGGGCGTCACACTTGTTACCCTCGCGGCAGTCGCCCTTGTGATCCTGTTCGGCGTCTTTGCCTCAAAGCCCCTCTTTCGGTTCATTCACGCCGCACGGCTTCGCGAGATGTACACGGCATTTGCGCTTCTGATCGTTGTGGGGATCGCGTTCTTGATGATCCTCGTCGGCCTCTCACCCGCACTGGGAACATTCCTAGCCGGTGTGGTGCTCGCCAACTCGGAGTTCCGGCACGAGCTTGAAAGCGACCTCCAGCCGTTCAAGGGCCTTCTCCTGGGCCTCTTTTTCATAACCGTCGGCGCGGGGATCAATTTCGCCATCCTGTTCAACGATCCGTTGGGCATCGTCGGGATCACCCTCGCCATGATGGCAATCAAGGGCGCCGTGCTCTTTGTCCTTGCAATGGTCTTCAACATCCATGGCCGAAACCGCTGGCTGTTTACACTGGGGCTCGCACAGGCGGGCGAATTTGGCTTTGTCCTGATCTCGTTTTCGCTTCAGCAAAACGTTCTGCCCGCGGGCCTGGGACAGAGCATGCTGCTGGTCGTTTCGCTGTCGATGCTGCTGACGCCCCTCTTCTTCATCGCCTACGAACGTCTTTCGGCACGGATGACGCAGCACGAAGACGAACACGAGCCCGACGAGATCGATGAACAACAGCCGGTGATCATTGCCGGCATCGGTCGTTACGGACAGGTCGTCAACAGGCTTGTCCGCGTCGCGGGCTTCGAAACCACTGTACTCGACTCGAGCTTGACGACAATCCAGCTCATGCGGCGCTTTGGCTTCAAGGGGTTTTTCGGCGATCCCACACGGCCCGATCTCTTACACGCAGCGGGTTTGGCGACCGCAAAGGTGCTTGTGGTCGCACTTGACGACAAGAAGGCCGCTGTAAAGCTTGTGGAGCTCGCGCGCAGGGAGCGCCCGGATCTACATATTATCGCGCGTGCCCACGACCGGGTGCACACCTATCAACTCTACCGTGCCGGAGCGGATGATATCGTGCGCGAACTGTTCGATTCTTCGCTTCGCACGGGACGCTACGTTCTTGAAAACATGGGCCTATCGGAGTTCGAGGCCGCCACTGTCACTCAGCATTTCTTCCAGCACGACCGTGAAGCTGTTAAGGAGCTGGCCTCTTTATGGGACCCAGATGTCCCCGTGGCAGAGAACGCAGCCTATGTGAAGCGCGCCAAACAGCTTGACGCCGACCTCGAAACCCAACTCGTCACCAAGCTTGACGAAGGGGTCGACGAAGTTGCGCCGGAACCCAAGCGGGCCTGAGCAATCAAGCAACTCGGACAACCGGACCGCGACGCGCGAGCCAAAACGAAAATCGCCGCCCCCGAAGGCACGGCAATTCTAGCTCGTATGTGTCGCGCGGCTAGGCTGCGCGGCTTTCGAGCACGGTGTCCACTTGCCGTTGCGCAGCGCCCTCGTCTGATCCAGAGACTGCCGCAACCTCGCGGGTCAGGCGCTCAAGTGCGGCCTCATAGAGCTGGCGCTCCGAGTAACTCTGCTCGCGCTGATCATCCGTACGGTGCAAGTCGCGCACCACTTCAGCGATCGCAATCAGATCACCCGAGTTGATCTTCTGCTCGTACTCCTGAGCACGGCGCGACCACATCGCGCGCTTCACCCGCGCCTTTCCCTTGAGCGTCGTCATCGCCTTCGACACCACATCCGGCGACGACAAGGACCGCATGCCGACGTCTTCGGCCTTGTGTGTCGGCACCCGAAGCGTCATCTTGTCCTTTTCGAACGAAATGACAAACAACTCGAGCGGGATACCGGCGATCTCCTGCTTCTCGATCGAGACGATTTGGCCAACGCCATGAGCTGGATACACGACGTAGTCGTTGGGCCGGAATTCCGAATTCTTGGTCTTGCTCATCTAGTGCATTCTTCCTTCTTACGCCTTGTATCGCCGACAAAAAAAACCGCAGAGAATTCGTCAAAAATTCCCCACCGTTGCTTTGTGTTTTGCCGCCGCTTCCCCGTGGATCGGCAGAGACACTCCGCGTCATCCCGTAGGGCCTGGGCTGTTTGTGGAATAAGTATAGCAAAATAGCTGCCCTTTTTCCAGCACCAACGTGGTAAACGCCGCGGCAGGTTGGAAAAACACAATTCCCCAACCGTTGGACGAGCATCGCTGACTTGGACTCCATACAGCCTCGACGCTGCCTCCTCAGCCCCCTTCGCCGGCCTCTTCGGAAAAGTACTTCTCTAACTTGCCTTCCTCACCGTCGCGCTCTTCGGCTTCGGGCAGCGGGTCTTTTTGGGTTATGATCACCGGCCAGAGTTCCGCGTACTTCCGGTTCAGCTCAACCCAGGCCTCTAGGTCTGGTTCCGTGTCGGGGCGAATTGCATCCGCTGGGCATTCGGGCTCGCAGACGCCGCAGTCAATGCATTCATCTGGATGAATAACCAGCATGTTCTCGCCTTCATAAAAGCAGTCAACTGGGCATACCTCGACGCAGTCCGTGTACTTGCAGGCGATGCAGTTATCGGTCACCACATACGTCATCAACGCCTTCCCGGCTCAAACCCCTGGATGCTCGTGCTATTCGAGAGGCGACGCCGCTGCAAGGCAACGTGACTTCAAATCAGTCGTGCTGCGGCCATTGGCGTCATTGAGCCGTAACGTCATCATAATGCGCGCTGGCTTCTTGAGCAGGCCCGCGGCGCGCCGGTAAGCCCGTGACCCTCAGAACCCGCACAGCGCGCCCCTGTACCAAAGTCAGGACGTCCCCAGCGCCGATGCAGACCGCTGGTTTCTTCGTCAGGCCCGCATTTACCCGCACCTTACCGCGCGACACCATTTGTGCAGCCAGGGTGCGCGTCTTGTAGATCCGAGCGTGCCAGAGCCACTTATCGAGCCGCATCGTTTGCCGCTCTGACACGAACCTTATTCCTTGTCCTTCAAGCCCATAAGTGCCGCGGCAAAAGGGTTGTCTGGGTCAATACGGTCGGACTTGCGATCCGGTTTGGCGCTAAACGTTTTTGGCGCGCCGTCTCGTGACGGCTTCTTGCCCTTGTGCGCCGAACGGGGCTTGCCCCCCTGTTTCGGTTTGCCGCCCTTAGAACGCTCCACGCGCGGACGCCGGTCGTTGCCTTCCCGGCGATGGCGGTTTCCGCCCCAGGTAAAGGTGAAATATACCTCCGTCTCGGGCCCATCGGTCGCGGGAGCCGCGTCCGTCACGCCGAGTTCGGACGCTTTTTCCTCCTTAGATGCTGGATCCAAGCTGGGCTCCGCGGCGACTGTTGGATCATCGCTTGCCCCGGTAGGCTCTTCCATTACGCCTCCGTCAGGGTCTTCGGGTAAGGAACCCGGTGTCGAAGGGCTGGGTTCGGCGTTCTCGGCGGGATCATCTACAGAGGCGGCCTCTGGCTTGGGCTTTTCCCGCTCACCTCGCTCGGCCCGGTAGCCCAACCCTGTCATGAGCGACGCGAACTGCTCCAGCGTCATGCCCGTGATCGACAGCATATCGGGTTTGGCTTCAAACCCTCCCCGGCTATCCTCGGCCCGCAGCATGTCTGCGAGCCTTTCAAGCATGTCGATCCTGATTGCACGCTCCCCTGCCGGCCGATAGCCGGATATCTCATGGTAGCGTCCGGGCGCATGGTCAATTGTCGGCACCGTCACCAAGCCAGGCGGCGGGCTCTCGGGGAATTCGTCGAGCCCCTGAGCAAGCGACCACAGAACAAGGCGCAGCCGCGTTGGCGCAGGCTTCAGCAATGCCGGCATGAATATCGTGTACTGACCGAAACGGATCCCGTGCTTGCGCAAGCTCCCGCGCGCATCTTGGTCGAGCTCCTTTACCTCCGAGGCGATATCGGCGCGCGCGATAACCCCCAGTGCTTCGACCATACGAAAGGCGAACCCGCGCGCGAGCCCCACCAGCGTTTCATCCCTGCTGAGCGCCAGAAGGGGCTCAAAAAGCGTTGCAACCTTCCTATCGATGAAATGCTGAAGCCGACGCGCCACTTTTTGGGCAACGTCCGCCCCCGCCACATCATCGACGAATGCCTCCACCTTTGGTTTCAGCGGATCGCTGCCCGCCACCATCTTGCCAACCGCCTGATTGCCCCACATGAGCCCGCCTTGCTCGGTGAAGTCGATCTCGGTGTCGGGCGCGTTGTAGAATCTGTCAGCGCTCAGATGAAAATGCGGTGCGAGCGCTTGCAGGCTTGCTTGGCGGACAGTCTTGGCCTCATCGGGGCTCTTGCTTGTATCCTGTAGGAAACGGAAGCCTTCGATCCGGCCGACGAACTGACCCTCCACAGTCACTTCGCCTTTGTCGTTCACCTCGGCCACCAGGCTCTCCTTTTGCTTCAGCCGTCTAAGAAGCACGCTCGTTCTGCGATCCACGAAAGCTTGGGTGAGCATAGCGTGGAGCGCATCCGACAGGCGGTCTTCTACAGCGCGCGCCTCTGCCCGCCAATGGGTTTCATCCTCTGTCCAGCCATTGCGTTGCGCCACATATGTCCATGTGCGGATAAACGCCAGCCGACGTGACAGCGTGTCTATATCACCGTCGGTACGGTCGATGCGTCGAATCTGCGCCGCGAGCCAAGCATCCGGAACCTTACCGGGACCATTGAGGTAGCCGAAGATCGTCTGCAAGAGGCTTACGTGCTCGGCATGGCTAATGCCTCGAAAATCCGGGATCCGGCACACGTCCCACAGAAGCCGCACTGCACTCCCGGATGTCGCTCTTGCGCGAATTTCCGGGACATCCGACAGCGCCTTGAGGGCTCCGAGGTCGTCAGCTTCGCGGGCCCGGGTGAGCCATTCGTCACTTGTGGGCGCCTCAAGCGAGGCGATCAGGCGCTCCAGCGAGCCGAAGTCGAGGGCGCTGTTTCGCCACTGAAGCTTGGAGACCGGCGTGAACCGGTGCTCACAAATGGCTGCAGCTACTTCGTCATCGAGGGTCTGGGCCTCGCCGGTGACGCCAAATGTTCCCGACTTCTTGTAGCGCCCCGCGCGGCCCGCGATCTGCGCAAGCTCATTCGGCCAAAGGGCACGCATTCGACGGCCGTCAAATTTCGAAAGACCAGAAAAGGCCACGTGGTCGATATCGAGATTGAGGCCCATGCCAATGGCATCTGTCGCGACCATGTAGTCAACGTCGCCGTTTTGGTAGAGTTCGACCTGAGCATTTCGTGTACGAGGCGACAAAGCGCCCATGACCACCGCGGCGCCCCCCTTCTGGCGACGGATCACCTCAGCGATCGCGTAAACATTCTCAACCGAGAAGCCCACTATTGCGGCCCTAGGCGGCATCCGGCTTATCTTTTTCGAACCTGTGTAGGTCAGATCCGAAAATCGCTCGCGTTTCATGTAGCTCGCGCCGGCGACCAGGGACGAAATCGCGCCACGCATGGTTTCGGCGCCAAGAAACAGGGTCTCAAGCTGACCGCGTGCATTCAGCAGGCGGTCGGTGAACACATGCCCTCGTTCAGGGTCGGCGCAAAGCTGGATCTCGTCGACGGCCAGGAAATCAGCGCCTATCTCGGTGGGCATCGCTTCCACAGTGGCGACCCAATACTGCGCTCGCGGCGGGACGATCCGCTCTTCGCCCGTGACAAGCGCCACAACCGACGGCCCGCGTAACTCGACAATCCTGTCATAGACCTCACGGGCAAGAAGCCGCAGCGGCAAACCGATCACGCCCGTGCGGTAGCTCAGCATCCGCTCGATTGCATAGTGGGTCTTGCCGGTATTGGTGGGCCCCAGCACCGCGGCAATGCGGCCGTGTCCGTCTTTCACCCTGCGGGTCCGATCCTGTGGCGTGTCCTACTCCGGACTTAAACCCTTAGATTTGATCTTCAACAAGACCGCCCAGGCAGCATTGACCACGCTTCGTCCACATTTCCCGGCAAAAGACAGTTTCCGGCTTGGGTTTTGCCCAACCTGTGCCATGCCCCCGCCATGAATGTGTCAGGCGGCATCCCGTCGTTGGCGCGAGTGTAACGAGGTTTCGTCCCTAGGAGGCCTGAGATGGTTCGTAAATTGATTGTACCCGCTGTTGCGGCAGCACTGACCGTTGCCGCGACGCAAAGCGCAACCGCAAACGATACGCCAGTGGCTGGCGAAGTTGCGCGCTTGGTGCAGAGCGACACGCTGAACGTGCAGAACACGGCATCTTTCCGCAGCGCGCTTGGTGGCTACGCCGCCGCATTTGAGCGCAGCGTGAACGAAGAGGTGTTCTTCGAAGCAGGATCTACATCGCTTAGCCCGAGCGCACGTGCGGCTCTTGATGCGCAAGCAGAGTGGCTCACCGCGCATCCGCTGGCCCGCGTCACGGTCACCGGCTTTATTGACGCGTCAAACACTGGTAAGACGGATGCTACGCTCGGCTTGGAGCGCGCCCGTGCTGTTGCCGAGTATCTCCATGCGGCTGGTGTCAGCGCCAACCAGATCATATCGATCGAAAGCGCACGCATCGCATCCGCGAACCTCGGCCAGGATGGTGAGGTTCCGGCAGACACCCGCCGTGCCGTAAGCCGGATTGTCGATCTCTTCGCCGGCGCCTGGATCTACGGTAACAACACTCTTGCATCGATCAATATGCGTGAGGACAAGGGCGATCGCGTCTCTGGCGACAACACCACTTTCGCGTCGATCGACCGCGTGGTGATTGATGAGACCCCGGACGCGGTTTCCGAGGACACGGGCTCCGATGACACTGCGTCTGATGATACTGGATCCGACGAGACGGTGTCCGACGATACCACTGCCGACGTCTCCGACGAGGTGGTCGACGAAAAAGGCGGCAAGGACGCCTAAACAAGGCGTAATGCCGAAAGATCAAAGGGTGAGGGCGCTAGATGTCCTCGCCCTCGATTTCGCGCTCTAGGCGTCTGATTGCCTCGCCTAGACCCTCCCGGGCAGGATATATTTCCTCGACCGCCCGATACGCATCGAGGGCCCCCGCGCTTTCGCCTAGATCCTCAAGTATCACCGCCAATCCGGACATAGCACCGAAATGGCGTGGGTTCCGCGCGAGCACCTGGCGGATGTCCTCGAGCGAGGGTCCATAGAGACCTGCCTGAAAATAGGCCGTCGCCCGGGCGTTGTAGCCTTCGGCAAACTCCGGCGCATGGTCCACCAGTGCCGTAAAATGCTCTATGGCAGTCTCGATTTCACCGGCTTCCATCGCCTCGCGTCCGCGATTTAAGAGAAGATCCATAGCAGGTGAGCCGGTTTTTGACCACTCCTCCCAAATACGGGCTTCGATCGCTTCGGCCGCTTGCGCCTCCGCCGACTGGAGAGCGTCGAAAAGATCATCGAGATCCTGTTCTTGTGCATGGGTGGCCGCCGATATGCAGACTGCCAGCGCAAATGCCGCAACGGGATGTTTGAACCTTCGGTATATGATCGTCATAACCTGCATCATAGACCAGCCTTGGGAAAAATCATCCCAAACGGGTTCACACGAGGGAGATTGAGCATGAGTGAGGTCATCTCGGCGGCTGTACTGGCCTTGAGCCACAAGCTAAGCAGCGGCTTTGACGGTACCGCGAAATTTGTCATCGAGGATGAGGGATCGATCATTATCGATGGCGGTGGCGTCCGGGAAGGCGACGATGAGGCGGATGTAACGCTCACATCGGACACTGATACGTTCCGCGCAATCCTAGATGGAGAATTGAACCCCACGAACGCGTTCATGTCGGGAAAACTCAAGGTTGACGGTGATATGTCCGCGGCAATGCGCCTCGGCAGCGTGCTTGGATGATCCCTTGGAGCCGGCTCCCTTCCATCAAGAGGTCGCGCTTGGCCCAAAGACCGTCGACGCCGTGTGGCTGCACACAAGCGACGGCGTTCGGGTTCGCACGGCAGTGTGGCGAGGGGGCCGCGAAGGGACCGTCTTCATTTTTCCAGGGCGGAGCGAATATGTCGAAAAATACGGCCGAACGGCCTCCGCCCTTCTCGCGCGCGGTGTCACTGCTGTATCGATCGACTGGCGCGGACAGGGTCTGGCCGACCGGCTTTTAAGGGACCCGACAATCGGGCATGTTCGGCGCTTCTCCGACTACCAACGCGACGTGGAGGCGATGTTTCAATTCGCCGAAATGCAGGACTTACCACAGCCCTGGTATCTCCTAGCGCACTCCATGGGCGGCTGCATCGGCCTCCGGACGCTTCTCGGAGCCCACCCTTTCGCCGCCGCGGGTTTCAGCGCACCAATGTGGGGCGTCCGTATCGCTCCAAAGCTCGAGGCACTCGCCCACGTCCTACCAATTTTAGCGACAAGGCTCGGCCTCGGAAACAAACGCACCCCCACGACCGGGCGGCCATCTTACATGCTTGAAGCGCCCTTTGAGGGCAATCTGCTGACCACTGACCCCGAAATGTGGGACTACATCGTCGCCCAGGCCCGTGCGGACGCTGGGTTCCGGTTGGGCGGACCGAGCTTGACCTGGCTTGCCGAAGCCCTTGCTGAGACGCGTTCGCTCCTGCGCGCGCCGCGACCCGACCTGCCAGCCCATGCCAGCGTCGGAACACTTGAGAAAATCGTTATCGCGGAGACCGTAGAAACGATGATGTCAACTTGGACACCGAGCAGTTTCAGCTGGGTCGACGGCGCCGAGCACGAGCTTTTGATGGAGCGTCCCGCCGTTCGTGACGCCTTTCTCGAGCAAGTCTTTGAGATCTACGGCGAGGCGCGCCGCGCGGCTTGACACATTTGAGCAAAACCAACGGGCGGCGGCTTCACTCGAGAGCGTTAACCTCTGTGGCGACTTGGCGCGCCCCACTGGCGATAAAGCCATGCTCGGACCCGATGTAGAAGACCGTGACCCCGTATTTTAGATAGGCCGTCGCTGCCTGGGGTGTTGCCGCGAACGACACGAAGGCCTTCCCGGCCTCCTTTGTTGCAGTCCCCACTCGCTCAAAGGCCGACCAAACGATTTCGGAACCCAGCGCCGTCTGGCCATATGATATCGACAGGTCTGCTGGCCCAATAAAAAGGCCGTCGACACCCGGAACGGTGGCTATTTCTCGTGCGGCGTCGACCCCTTCTGGTTCTTCGATTTGTACAAGGACGACGGTTTCATCACGGGATTTCTCAAGAACCGCCTCCATTGGTGAGCGGGTATACCCCGCCCATCGGGTGGAACCGGCGAAACCTCTACCGCCCTTCCCGAAGCGTGCCGCCTTCGCAGCTTGCCTCGCCTTATCGGCACTATCGATATGCGGACACACCACCCCCACTGCCCCAGAGTCCAGCGCCATGAGGATGTTCTCTGGTGAGGCCGATGGCACCCGAACCAATGTTGGGAAATCGAGCGCACGCGCCATCGCAAGACAGGCGTCCATCCGGGCGCGGTCAAAGGCCGAATGCTCGGCGTCCAGGCAGATGAAATCGAGCCCGCAACCCGCTAGAACCTCGACCAATTCAAGGGCCGGGGTCTTAAGAAAAGTTCCCGCCAGGCGTTCGCCCGACAGCATCCGCGCGCGATGATCAGCAAATCCCATGGTTCCCCCCTCGGTCGCGCTACCCTACGGGTCCAGACGCGCAACGCAAGGTTCAGCGACCGTCGCGCCACGGCCGGAGCAAAGCGTAGACCGTCTCCGAGGCGGTGACGTCGACCCCGAGTTCACGGCCGCGCCGCGCCACTGCTCCCGAGACGTAGTCAATTTCCAGGGCCCGGCCGTCCTCGAGATCATGCGCCGTCGATGTTCGGCCATCAGAGGGCAGCTCCTCGAGGAACAGCCGCAAGCACTCCTCGATCAGCGTTTCTGGCAAAGGCACGCCCGACGCGACGCCAACAGCATGGGTCTCCTTCATGATGGTCCGAGCAAGATCCACCACTTCTGGTAAATCCCTCAGCACTCCAAAGCGGCACCGCGTCCCCGCAGTGATGCTCGACGTCGCGTTGAAGAGAATGAACTTGGTCCAGAGATCCGTTCGGATATCGTCAAGATCGGGTGCCTCGATGCCCGCGGCTCGAAAACACGCGAGGATGTCTCCAACGCTGGATTGCGAGCCATCGAGCGCGCCAATAGAGAACCTGCGCGGAACACCGTAGCGCGTAATCACACCTGGCGCCGTGATGTTCGCGAAAATCCGTGCAACCCCGATCAATGCACGATCGCGCCCAAAACTTCGGGCCAGCAGATCTGGCGCGTCAACTCCGTTTTGGAAGGGCAGAACGCGGGTTTCCGGACCAAGTGCTGGATGCAGCTGCGTGATCGCCCCGCTGAGCTGATGCGCCTTTACGGCAACGATCACAAGGTCTTGCAGGCCAATTTCGCCAAGGTCATCGGTGAGCACGGGCGGCTTGACCGTCACCTCGCCGTCGGGCTCAACCAGCCTCAAACCACGTTGTGCGATGGCTGCGCGGTGGCTGCCCCTGGCCACAAGCGCAACCTCGGCGCCCGCCACGATGAGCTTGACAGCCAAGTAGCCACCGATCCCGCCTGCACCAACAATTGCGATCTTCATATGCGCCCTTTCGGATGTCTTTTTTCACAGCTCATGTACGGCATCGTCCGAGCTCAGAGGAGCCAAGGGCTTCCGACCGTTCTTTGCTCAATCTTCATGGATTACGCGATAGA
>JBCCKB010000027.1:0-16364 GCA_039027595.1 Pseudomonadota bacterium
AGAGCCCGAGAAGCGCGAGACCTCCAGCGAGAAGTGGCAGGCCCGCGGGAAGCGGAACCGGCGCGGGCGTGTCGGCATGGGGGGCAACGCTGAGGCTCTGTCCAAGCCAGCTCAGCCGACAATCCGTCGCGGCCGGCCCATCGGACAGGCAGCGTCCAATCGGCAGGTCGCCCGCATCTGCGGCGACATCGACATAGATCGGCGCGAAGCTGCTCGCATTGGGCGCGACATCGAAGGGCGATCCTCCGATCAGGGCGGCGATCGTGGTGTCATAGCCCACGCCTGTGAACAGACCCTGGTCGAAAACAGATTGGAATGTCACCTGGCCAAAACCAAAGTCGCCCACCGCAATGACGACATCGGAGGGACCGGGGTCGGTGGACACCACATCCGGGATATCGTCCACAAAGGCGACGAATGCGTCCAACGCCGATGCGGAGAACCCAACCGCAGGGATCTCGAAGTGCATCGATGACAAATTATAACCCGCGACACCGGCTGCACTTCCCGGGTTCAGAAGTAAGCTCGTCGCATCCACCAAAGCTGTTGCCACGCCGCCTTTGATCGTGACCAGGATCTCGTCGCCCACCGAAATGGGGCTGTCAAAATTGCTGTCGAACCAGAAGGTCCCGGCCATCTCGGCGGTAAAGCTTGTCGCGGTCGCAATCGACGCGGCGGCAAGTTGTACGATGGCTGTCGTGGCAAGAACGCGAAACATGCTGAAATTCCCCAAATACCCCAAACTGCGCACCTATTTTCGCGCGCGACCAATTCTGCGCGCTGCGTTGCGAGCAACACCCGCACACATCATCGCTCGGTGGGGACTGGGTC
Organism: Pseudomonadota bacterium; assembly: GCA_039027595.1. Taxonomy (GTDB): domain Bacteria; phylum Pseudomonadota; class Alphaproteobacteria; order Rhodobacterales; family Rhodobacteraceae; genus Ovoidimarina. The sequence goes on from JBCCKB010000027.1 coordinate 832, forward strand.
AAGCCGGTCTGTGGGCAACACTCTGTTTCATAATGCCGAGGCCCGGGCGTGTCTGACCCCGGACCTCAAAACACACCTCGCCCGCGCTCTTAGAACAAATTGCGCCGGGTCAGCGGACGAAGTGGCTGCGGCGACGAGAAGGGGCGCGTCTCTGGTCCCCCGCTGCGCATGGTTCCAAACTCTACGGTGATCCCGGCGCGGAACGTGGTCTCCCCCGAGGCGATGTTGTCGCCCGAGAACCCGTCGCGGCTCACATCCGCGAAGAAGCCAACGGGCTGGCCCTGCGGGTGAACTTCAAGTCCAAGCCGGAGGTCGTGGCTGATCGTGCTGAAGGCGGCTTCGTCGAGCTCGGTCAATGTTGTCGAGACGCTGACCGTGACGCTTTCGGACAGGTCGTGGTAAAGGCCCGCTTCGGCGAACAGAAAGTCGAGGCTGTCCTGGTCGGCGATGCCAAGACCCGCCCGGAGCTCGAGGGCGGTGTCATCGCCCAGCGCGAAGAGACCTTCCGCACCAACCCCGCCATAGGTGGCGGAACGGCCGTCGAAGTCTGACAGAAAGCCGAAAAACCCATATTTCTGGCCTTCACGCGGAACCATGTAGAGATGTCCGTCGAGACGTCCCTCGGTTCCGGTATCATTGTCGCGGAGCATCGCCCGACCCTGGATCCCGTGGTACTCGGTGATGGCGGCGTCGAAGGTTAATGCGCCAAAGACTGGACTGCCCTGGCTATCATCGGCTCCGGCGCGCAGTTCAATACCGGTGACCCCAAGGCTTGACTGCGCTGTGGCAGGAATGGCGGCGAAGACGGCTAGGGCGGAAAGGGTGTAACGCAACATCATTGGGCACTCGCGACTGGGGACATGGGCTGCCGATCTCCCGGCGGCCAATACCTACAATTTGCCCGAAGGTGACCGTAAATGAAATATCAATCAGAACAAGTGGTTAACGGATTAACCTTAACCCAGACCAACTGCCTGGATCGCGGTTACAATCCGGCACGTGCCGTCCGCATGGGCGGTCACTGGGCGGTGCGTCGCAGGGCGTTCGGCGTGTTCAATGTGTCGCTGAAACGGGGGCCAAGAGACCTACGATGCGCTTTCGCCGTCTTCCTCTTCCCCTTGATCTGCGATCCGCGCCACGGACACCACCTCCTCGCCCTGGCCGGTGTCAAAGACTTTGACGCCACCAGCGGCGCGAGACCGGAATGAGATCCCCTCGACAGGGACCCGGATCGATTGGCCAGTGGTCGTCGCAAGCATGATCTGATCGTCGAGCTCGACGGGAAAGGATGCTACCAGCCGCCCGCCCCGCATCGCCTTGTCCATCGCCATCACGCCTTGGCCTCCCCGACCGCGCACGGGATAGTCATGTGATGAGGAGAGCTTGCCCGAGCCCCGCGCCGAGATTGTCAGGATCATGTCCTCGGCCGCCGACATGCTTGCATATCGCTCTGGGCTGAGCTGGCCCTCGGGGACCGCATCCTCCTCCTCATCCGCTTCGGCGTCGTCCTCGGTGGCGCCCGCCATCAGCCTCCGCTGCTTGAGATACGCCGCGCGCTCTTCGGGGCTTGCGGCGAAGTGCCGGATCACCGCCATGGACACCACCTGGTCACCCTCGGCCAGCTTGATGCCGCGCACGCCGGTTGAATCGCGGCCCTTGAAGACCCTTACTTCCGTCGTGAGAAAGCGGATTGCGCGACCTTGGGCGGTGACCAGCATGACGTCATCATCCTCGGTGGCGATCCGGGCGTCGACCAGGTGGACATGCTCGGGAAGTTTCATTGCGATCTTGCCGTTGCGCATGACATTGGTGAAGTCGGAAAGCGCGTTCCGTCGGACGTCGCCGGCGGTTGTCGCGAAAACGATTTGAAGCTGGTCCCACTCTTCCTCCGCCCGATCGACTGGCATGATCGCGGCGATGGAGACGCCCGTGGGGATCGGCAGGATGTTGACAATTGCCTTTCCCCTGGTCGTGCGCCCGCCTTGGGGCAAACGCCAGGTCTTTAGCTTGTAGACCATCCCATCGGTCGTGAAGAACAAAAGCTGGGTGTGGGTGTTGGCGACAAAGAGTGTCGTCACAACGTCGTCTTCCTTGAGATCACCGCCAGAAAGGCCCTTGCCTCCGCGTTTCTGGGCGCGGAAATCGGCCAAGGGCGTGCGTTTGATATAGCCCCCCGAAGTGACGGTCACGACCATGTCCTCACGCTCGATCAGGTCCTCGTCTTCAAGGTCGCCGTCCCACTCGGTGATCTCGGTCCGGCGCGGAACCGCGAATTCCTCGCGAATCGCGCGAAGCTCGTCCGATATGATTGCCATGATCCGTTCGCGAGACCGGAGGATCGCAAGGTAGTCCTTGATCTTTCCCGCCAGCTCCTCGAGCTCGTCCGTGACCTCCTTCACGCCGATTTGGGTGAGCCGCTGGAGGCGTAGGTCAAGGATCGCCCGGGCCTGGACTTCCGAAAGGTTGTAGGTGCCATCCTCGTTGACCGTGTGGGTCGGATCATCGATCAGGCGAATGTAATCCGCGATGTCATGGGCGGGCCAGCGCCGCCCCATCAGCTTTTCTCGCGCTTCGGCCCCATCGGCTGACGCGCGGATCGTGGCGACCACTTCGTCGACATTCGACACCGCCACAGCGAGCCCGCACAGGATGTGACTGCGCTCACGCGCGCGGCGGAGTTCATAGGCCGTGCGCCGGGCCACCACATCTTCGCGGAAGGAGATGAAATGCGTCAGGAAATCCCGGAGTGTGAGCTGCTCGGGCCGCCCGCCATTGAGCGCCAGCATGTTGCAGCCAAACGAGGTTTGCATCGGAGTAAACCGCCAAAGCTGGTTGAGGACAACGTCCGGTGTGGCGTCCCGCTTGAGCTCGATCACGACACGAACCCCGACCCGGTCGCTTTCATCCGCAACCCCGGAGATGCCCTCGATCTTCTTTTCGCGAACAAGCTCTGCGATTTTCTCAATCATCGAAGCTTTGTTGACCTGGTAGGGGATCTAGTCGAGCACAATGGCGAAACGGTCTTTGCGGACTTCCTCGATCCGCGTCTTGGCGCGGATGATCACGCTTCCCCGGCCTTCGAGATAGGCCTTGCGCGCGCCTGAGCGGCCGAGGATTTGGGCTCCGGTTGGGAAATCGGGTCCGGGGATGTACTCCATCAGCGCTTCTGACGACAGATCGGGGTCGTCGATGAGGGCCAGGGTTCCATCCACCACCTCGCCGAGATTATGAGGCGGAATGCGCGTGGCCATGCCGACAGCAATGCCCTCGGCGCCGTTGACCAGCATGTTCGGATAGCGCGCGGGCAGGACCGTTGGTTCTTGCCGTTTGCCGTCGAAATTGTCCTGAAACTCGACCGTGTCCTTGTCGATGTCGCTTAGGAGCGCGCCCGCAACCTTCTCCAGCCGCGCCTCCGTATAGCGCATCGCCGCAGGCGGGTCGCCGTCCATCGAACCGAAATTTCCTTGCCCGTCGACAAGTGGCAGGGACATTGAAAAGTCCTGCGCCATCCGGACAAGCGCGTCGTAGATCGCGGTGTCGCCGTGGGGATGGTAGTACCCCATCACCTCGCCGACCGGTGTGGCCGACTTGTAATACGACTTGTCGTGGGTGTAGCCCTTATCATTCATGTGAAAAAGAATGCGCCGGTGCACAGGTTTTAAGCCGTCCCTCAGGTCCGGGATCGCACGGCTGACGATGACCGACATCGCGTAATCGAGATAAGCGGTGCGCATCTCGCGTTCGATCGAAATCGTCGGGCCGTCATACGGAGGACGCTCGGGCGGGATGGAATCATCTGCGTTTTCAGGGGGTTCCGGCGTGTCGCTCACAACCATTTGCCTCGTGCGGGGGGTTTACCACATGTTGTTGTACGTACCCTACCACTTGCGCGATATGGGGTGCAATCCCACTTTCCGGGCGCTGTCAGCAGCCGCGCATAGTGACTGCTAACACTCTGAATTCATTGAAAAGCCATAATTTGGATGGCTCAATCGGCCTGTAGCAACTTGGTGAGGTTACTGATGGAGAAGAGTGAGACCGAATTGATGCTGTCGGGCTACGGCCTGACCACGGCGGAGTTCTACTACCGGATGCCCGATTTTCAGAACGTGCTGAACACGTTCATCTGGCAGGAATACGACCTGGCGCCCGACCATCCGCGCCTGTTCGGCTTCATCGAATATTGGCAAGAGGCCATCGAAGGGCCATTGCACTCGGTGCGATTTGTGCATCGTAAGCAGATCTCGGCGGGAGAGTGGACCCATGTGACTGGGGAGTTCACGATCCACTAGCGTAGCTGGACTGGGGCGGGATCCGGACATGTCTTGCGCGTCGCGGTTCTATGCGCCACCCGGGCGCATGAAGCGCGCAGGCCCGTCGCCCGAGAGTGTCCGCTGAGGCGCTGGCTCGCAGGCAACCCCGTCGCGGTCGGGGTCCAAATGGCGGTGATAGCCCGGATTTCCTTCAGCTGCGGGGGCGACGCCCATGTAGTCGCCGACAGAGCACCCCACCGCCGCGGCATAGTGCATCGCGGTCAGGACGGGAGGAAATGGGCTCCAAGCAAATAACACAAATGGCACGGCCAAGATCGGTCCCAAGACGCCGATTTTCCACATCAGCCGCTCGCCGAGTGGCATTTCATGGTCGCTTGGAACGTCCCAAACCGATTGGGCGCGGGATTGTGTAAGGTAGTCTTCTAGCCGGTTCTTCCGCATCTTGGCCGTTCCGCGAGTTGCACCACGGGAAACGGATTTAGCTTTGAAATTAGGCGGGATTGCGGCGGCTATACCTGCAATTCAGCACAAATTCGCCGTGTATGCGCACTCTTCCGGGGCGTGATCTAGTTGGCCGACTGGAATGCGCCACCACCGCGCAACGCCGAACGGGTGATCTCGGGTTCGCACGCGATGCCGTTGCTATTGTCATCAAGCGACGCGTGGTAGCCCGGAGCGCCTTCCCGAGCGCCATCGACGCCAACAGTCTTGGCCACGCCGCACCCGAACGCGGCGGCATAATGCTGAACGGTGGCTTTCGGCGCAAATGGGCTCAGGAAAAACAACATAACGAATGCGGTCAAAACCGAACCGTAGACGGCCACAGTCCAGATCGATTTGCCGCGACGCGACATGACATGGTCTTTTGGGCTGTCCCAGTCGCGCTGGGGCATGTCTTCGGCCTCTGCACCGTCGGCGCTCCCGTCAACGTCGCCCGACGAGCGCAGGGTGCGGGCGCGGATCAAATCGATTGGCGAGAATAGAGGCGCTTTGGCTTCAGGGGCTGCTGCTGGCGCCGCGCTGTCCTCCTCGGGGCCGCTGTTAAGGGCTTCGCGAAGATGGGACCACCGCGCACGCTGCTTAGCGAGGGCCTCTGCTTTGGCTTGCGCCTGCAGGTCAACGGCGGGCTGTGCCTTGGCTTCGGGCGCGGCGTTAGGCTCGGATGCCATGGCACTGTCGTGATCGTCCACAAGTGTGCGGATAGTCGACATGGCCTCATTGAGAGACTGTGCGGCACGCCGCCGAACTTCGGGGGTGGATTCTCTCACGTCGAGATCAAGCGGTGTCGAACGTGCAAATACGACAAGCGACTGAAGATCATTGACCAAAGAAGGAACGGTCTCGAGGATCTTGTCTGCCAGCGGTGTGGTATTCACGCGCTGTTTCGACTTGCGCGGCTGCACCGCATTCATACCCGGCGACATCGCCGTCTTGCGCTGTACTTCGGTCATCACACAACCAAATCTAACTCGTAACTTCGTAATCAATTACTGGACAAAAACGACGAAAATTCGACCTAACCACGACCTTTCCCAAGCGCAACGCTCCAGATCGCGAACAATCCTAACGAAATTAGAGCATTCCAGTTCGCCATGGAAAGACCAAGCAAGAACGGAGTAAACTGGTCGCATAAAACAAGGGCAGGACCGTCCACCGACAACAGATCGGCGCCGGACAATCCCGTGAGCGCATCCCCGGGCGTGGTGCAACTGGCGGGCCCGTCCCACCATTTCCGTTCGACGCCGGTGTGGTAGACGGCAATCCCGGCGGTGGTCGCCGAGGCTATGGCTCCCAAGAGTGCCGCGATGGACAACGGGATAAGGAGGGCAAGTCCTCCTGCGCCAATGGCGGCCCAATGGGGCCAGCGCTGCCAGAGGCACATCGCGCAAGGCTCCCAACCAAACGCCTCGAAGATATGGGCCGCAGCCAAGAGAGCCGCCGAACCGCCCGCCGCCAGAAACGCCATCCCACGGCCGGTCACAGATACCTCAGGACCGCGAACCCGCCGATCAGCAGAACACAGAAAAGCGTGAACATGAGCCCGAGCCTCTTTTCGATGAAATCGCGGATCGGTTCGCCGAACTTCCACAAAAGGGCGGCCACCACAAAGAACCTGAGCCCGCGTGCCACAAGGCTCGCAACGATAAAGACGGTGAAGTTCAGACCCGTCGAGCCGGACAAGATCGTAAACAGCTTGTAGGGCAGAGGGGTAACCCCGCCCGCGATCACCGCCCAGGCGCCCCACTGGTTGTATCGCGCGGCGAAATCGTCGAACTGGTCGGTCTTTCCATAGAACTCAAGGACCGGCAGGCCCACGCTTTCGTAGAGCGCGTATCCGATCCAGTAGCCAAACGCGCCTCCGGCCACGGACGCCAGGGTGCAGACACCGGCAATCAGGAACGCCCGGTGCGGTGCTGCGATTACCATTGGGATCAACATCACATCGGGCGGGATCGGGAAGACCGAGCTTTCGATAAACGACACGACAGCCAACGCCCAAAGCGCATAGGGTGTCACCGCCAGCGACATGGTCCAGTCATAGAGCTTTCGGATCATCGTGCTGCCTTACGATTTTCACGTCCCTAAAGTCATGGGGCGCTGTTAAGGTCAAGTTTGAACGGGTCGGCGGGGGATGAGGGCGCCATGAAGTGGCAGGGACGACGCGGGAGCCGCAACATTGAGGACAGGCGGAGCCGGGGCGGCGGCCGTAGAGCGGCCGGCGGGATCGGTGGCGTCGGACTAATCGCGATTCTGGTGCTGGGGTATGTTCTGGGTGTCGACGTTACCCCGCTGCTCGACGGTCAAGGACTGCAGCAATCCGCTGGCAGTGCGGAGGTGACTGAGCAAGATGAACGCGCGGCGCAGTTCGTGAGCGTGACGCTCGCGGATACCGAGGAGGTGTGGACCGAGATCTTCCGCGACGAGTTGGGGATCGCATATCAGCCACCGGTTTTGGTGCTCTTCAAGGGTGTCACGCAGTCACCCTGCGGCGGCGCTTCGGGCGCGACCGGTCCGTTTTATTGTCCCGCCGACCGAAAGGCCTATCTCGACACCGATTTCTTCACCACCATGTCGCGCGAGCTGGGTGCCTCGGGTGATTTCGCGGCCGCCTATGTCGTGGCCCATGAAGTGGCGCATCACGTTCAGATGGAGCTTGGCATTCTTGGGGAGGCCAACCGGATCCGGTCGCAGGTGGGGCAGGTTCAGTCAAACGCGATCTCGGTCCGTATCGAGCTTCAGGCGGATTGTTTCTCGGGCGTTTGGGCGAGGTCGGCGCAGGAAAAGTTCGGGTCGCTGGAGCCTGGCGACGTGGCCGAGGCCATGAACGCGGCAAAGCAAATCGGCGACGACACGCTTCAGCGGAACGCTGGCCGGGTTCCGCAGCCCCATACGTTCAGCCACGGCACCTCCGAGCAGCGCCAGCGCTGGTTCGCCCGGGGCTTCGATACGGGCCAGATCGGCGCGTGCGACACGTTCTCGACCGATGATCTCTGAAACGCCGGTGAGAACGCCTTGCCCGGCCTGCGGAGGTCATGAGTTTAGGTGGTTGTTTGAAAAGAAGGGGCGGCAGTTCTGGCGTTGCCAGGTATGCGCGCTTGAGCGGATCGATCCGCCGCCGACGCTCGCCGAACTCGAGGACTACTACAACCGGTCCTACGCGGCGGGCCTCTACACGCTCTTTTTGGAGGAGTCTGAGATGAAGCGGCGGACGGCCGAGCACCGTCTCCGCACGCTCAAGCGCCATGCCGGTGCAGGAAAGTGGCTCGATCTCGGCTGTGCAAACGGCACGTTGGTCAGCGCGGCGCGGGAGGCGGGCTACGACGCCGAAGGGATCGATTTGTCGAGCGTGGCGGTCGAGGCCGGCAAAGCCGACGGGCTGCCGCTTCACGTTTCCACGATTGAAGACTGGGACCCGGGCTACCGCTACCGAACGATCACCGGATACGACATTCTCGAGCACGTGCCAGATCCATTGGCGTTTTTGGAGCACGTCACGCGACTTTTGGAACCAGGGGGCAAGGTGGTTCTCGCGGTTCCAAACACCCGCAGTATCTTCGCGCGGCTGATGCGCCGGTCCTGGTGGTTTTATATCCCCGAGGAGCACCTGACCTATTTTCACCCCAGGGCCCTCGAGCGGCTCTATCGGCGCGTGGGGCTTGAGCCGGTCGAGACGGGGCGCGCCACCAAGCCCCTGACACTCGCTTACGGGCTCACTCAGTTCAAAGAATACAATCCTGTGATCTACCGGGCGCTGCTGGGCGTTTCCCGCGTCCTGCCCACCCGGGCCACGGAGGCGATCATCCCGTTTTATATTGGAGAGATGCACGGTGTCGCGCGATCGAAGGGGTAGCCCTTGCGGCGCTCTACCGCGGGTCGAGCGAGCGTCCGCGCGCGCGTAAGGGCTCCGGTCGCTCTTTTCAAAGAAGCGATCTGGAGCGGGAGGCTAGCCAGATCAGCGCGCCGCCCGCGAGACCTAGGAACGGCACCATGGCGAGGTTCACCGCCGTCCAACCCTGGACGGGGTCGCCCCCGATGCAGTTCATCAGACCGCCCGAGGCCAGCGAGGCGACGGTGACGCAGCCAAAGACCACGGCGTCGTTCATGCCCTGGACCCTGCCGCGTTCTTCCGGAAGATGGTGTTCCGCCAGCATCGTCGTGGCTCCGATGAACGCGAAGTTCCAACCCAAGCCCAAGAGGATGAGCGCGCCATAGAAATTCGCCAGTTGAACACCTTGCAGGGCCACGCCACCCGCGATGGCCAGGCACACCAGCCCGGCGGCGATGATCCTTTGGGTTCCAAACCGCGCAATCAGGTGGCCTGTGAAGAATGAGGGAGCAAACATGGCGAGCACATGGGCCGACACAACGCGCGACGCATCCGCCACGCCGAAACCGCAGCCCACGACGGCAAGCGGTGTGGAGGTCATGACCAGGTTCATGAGCGCGTAGGCGACCATTGCGCAAATCACCGCCACGCGAATTGCCGGATCAGCCAAAAGGGCGCGGCGCGTGCGGCCCCTGCCGCCATCGCGAAGCGCCTCTTGTGTCCTGGGTACCCGCAGAAACGGAAAGATCACGAGGCCAAGGAGATTCAAGGCACCGATTGCAATGTAGACGGGCAGGAAGCGATCGGCGGTAGCAATTGGTCCCCCCGACAGCAGGGCCACGATCTGCGGACCGATCAGCGCCGACAACAGCCCGCCCGCCATGACGTATGAGATTGCTTTGGGGCGATAGTCGGCCGAGGCCATGTCCGTGGCGGCAAATCGAAAGAAGCCCTGGGAAGACATGTAAATGCCGGTCAGGTAGCTGCCCGCGAGAAAGAGCCAGAACGAGCCGAGGATCAGTCCGATGGCCGCGAGTATGGCCCCGAAGAACCCTCCCGCCGCGCCAATCAAGAACCCAATCACGCGTCCGAAGCGCTGCATCACGTAAGACAGCCACGGCGCCGTCGTCATTGATCCAAAGACGATCATCGAAATCGGCAGGGTTGCGAGGCACGGATTGGGCGCGAGCTGTTGGCCCGCCAGTCCGCCGACGATGAAAATCATCGGGAGTTGGCTGCCAAGAACCGCCTGCGCCGAAACCAAGACGGCGACGTTGCGCTTTGCGGCGCGGTCAGGAATGGCCAGGGGATCAGTGATCGAGGACATGTTCCAACCGTTAGAGCGCGCGGACGGCAACAGCAAGCTGGCGTAGAGGACCGCGACAACTTACGCCATGTGCATGGGACGAGAATCGGCGGACAGTGACCTACGGGTCATGCGGCGGTTTGGGTTCCTGGGGTCGGCCCATCCGCAAAACTGGAAGACCAAAAAAGATGCGATTGCTTCTTTTGGCGGGCACGTCCGAGGCGGTTCAGGTCGGCCATGCCCTGGCGCGCGACAGCCGCGTGCGAACTGTTGCCTCGCTGCCTTACCCGACGCGGGAGCCGGGAATACTGAAGGTGCCGCAGCGGATTGGCGGCTGGCAAGACGCCGTAGCCCTCGAGAGCTGGGTCCGCGAGACCGGCGTCGGGGCGGTACTCGACATGTCGCATCCCTTTTCTACGAAGATCACCGGGCAATGTGCCGAGATCTGCGACCGTCTCGGCATTCCGTTTGTCCAGTTCATGAGATCCTCGCTTGTCCCGGGGCGCGGCGACAATTGGGTTTTCTTGAACTCCGAGAAGGACGTCGCGGAACGGGCGCCTGACAAGGCTGCGATCTTCCTTGCCACCGGCCGGCACCGGCTTCCCGATTTCGTGGGCCTCGGCGACCGGCCGATCTATGTGCGCGTCCGAGAGCTCCTGCATGACCGGTTCCCATTCCCGAACGGTCGATATGTCCATCGTCCAACGCGTCCCTCCGTGTCGACCGAAGTGGAAGGGCTCAAGTCCTTCGATGTCTCCTGGATCGTGGCGCGCAACACTGGTGGCGCATGGACACAGCCGACCCTTGACGCGGCGCGCGTTCTCGGGATCCAGGTCGGGATGATCCGCAGACCTCGCCAGCCGGAGGTGCCACGCGTTCACAGTATCGCAGAGGCGCTCGGCTGGGTCCGGAGGCAACTTTGAAACGCGCGAATTGGGCGCTCCCAGCTTGAGCTTGGAACGGGTGATCGAAGGTCCGGCATGCATAGCCGAAGGTGCCGAGCACCTCGCACGCCTGGAACCTCGTTTCGCCGAGGCCCTTGAACTTACAGGGCCGTTGCCGCTGCGCCTGCGCGGCGACGGTTTCCCAGCGCTGCTGGACGCGATTGTCAGCCAACAGGTCTCTGTGGCCGCGGCCGACGCGATCTGGGAGCGGCTGAAGGCTGCGAACATGATCGGTCCGAGGCGGATCAAGCGCGCCTCGGATGAGGATCTGCGCGCATGCGGCCTGTCACGGCAGAAGATCCGCTATGCCCGCGCCTTGGCCGATGCGCGTCTGCCATATCCCGCGCTGCGGTTGGAACCGACAGACGACGTGATCGCCCGCCTGATCGAGGTGCCCGGCATCGGCCGTTGGACCGCAGAAATCTATGCCATGTTCTCGCTTGGTCGGGCGGATGTCTTTGCCCCCGGAGACCTCGCACTTCAAGAAGCGGCGCGGGTGCTCTTCACGCTTGAGGAGCGTCCGAGCGAAAAGGCGCTTCGGGTTATGTCCGAAGCCTGGTCACCTTGGCGCGGGGTCGCGGCCAGGCTTCTTTGGGCATATTACAGGGTCGCCAAGGACCGGGAAGGCATTCGGTAGAACAAGGGCCGCACGCCGGCACCAGCGAGGCAGTTTGCATGGGCCCTTGCGCTCTGAGGACCGCCTGACCGAGGGCGTGGTATGCCTGGGCTTCGCGGGCACCTTTGGTGCGTCAACGGATTGCCGCGCCCCGAGTAGCAGCGTAGACCCGAGCAACAGTGGCCGAGCGGGGAGCGCCATGACCGACAAACTGACACTCCATAGGCGGCCGTCGGCATCGGGGAAAACGGGCGCGATCGTGGTCTTCGTGCACGGATATGGAGCCGACGGCAAAGACCTCTTGGGGCTGGCCGAACCGTTGAGCGCCCATCTACCGGACGTGGCGTTCGTGGCTCCGGACGCACCCGACCCGTGCACCAATAATCCGATGGGGTTTCAGTGGGCGCCGATCCCCTGGCTTGATGGCTCGAGCGAGGTGGCGGCCGCGGCGGCCTTCGCGCGCTCATCCGATCTTCTCGGCGGCCTTTTGGACGATCTCTTGACGGAGAGCGGTCTCGGTCCCGACCGCCTGCTCCTGTTCGGCTTTTCCCAGGGCACGATGTTGTCATTGCACGTGGCGCCGCGCCGGACCGGCGAGATCGCTGGCGTCACGGGCTTTTCGGGACGTCTGCTGGTGCCCGAGCGGCTTGAGGCGGAAGCGGTCTCGAAGCCGCCGGTTCTTTTGGTCCACGGAGATGCCGATGAGGTGGTGCCGTTTTCGTCAATGGGCGCGGCCGCCGAGGCGCTCCAGGCTCTGGGCTTTGCAGTCTACGGCCACGTGATGCGGGGAACCGGGCACGGGATTGCCCCCGACGGGCTGTCGGTCGCCCTTGCGTTCATCAAGGAACGCTTTGGGATCCAGCAGTCAGAGTGACAGCCTAACCCGTCCAGAGCCAGGGCTCGGCGAATTCCACCGAATTTCCGTCCGGGTCGCGCACGTAAAGCGATCTTGCGCCGTTGGGCCAGTGAAAGTCGGCCTCTACGGCGACACCGGCGCGGTTGAAACGCGCAATCCAGTCCGAAAATTCATGTGCTTCCGTGGCAAAGCAAATGTGACCGGGCCCGGAGGCACCATGGGGTGGTACCGGCAGATCCGGGTTTCGCGGAGGCTCGGCCGTGGCCACGGGATTGAAAATTAAAACGATCGTTTGCCCTGCGCGAAAAAACACATGGCGCTCGCCCACCCGTTGGATCTGCTCAAGCCCCAGAACGCCGCCGTAGAACGTGACGGCCCGGTCGAGGTCACCCACGTAAAGTGCTGCCTCAAGCACGCCGCTCACCAGCGGTACGGGAGGGACTTGCGTATCGGTCATGGGCACAAGGTAGCGTCAACCGAAATGCAAGGGGAGGGGCCCCAAATGGATTTGTCATGGTTCCGTCACGGAAGCGGTCTAGGTGAAGGGCGTATGTTGTGAAAATCATGGGTCTTGTCTCCAGAGAGACGCCAGATATAGTTGTTATACGCTCTGGGCGTTCCGCTCGATGGGCGCAATCACCCAAGGCCGGTGGGAACGGTGGAGCGGGTGGGTAGGAGTAGGGTATGGACGGGGAATTCAGGACGGTTTTTGTGCGGGAGCCCTCTAGCCTAAGGCACCACCCCGCGCTCGTGCTCAATGCCGACTATCGGCCGCTGTCGTATTACCCGCTATCGCTTTGGCCCTGGCAAGACGCGATCAAGGCGGCTTGGCTCGACCGGGTAACGATTCTGGCAGAATATGACGAGGTGGTCCGGTCCCCGTCGACCGAAATCAAGATCCCCTCCGTGGTGGTGCTCAAGGACTATGTCAAACCCCAGAAGCGCGTGGCGTTCACGCGGTTCAACCTCTTTCTGCGCGACCAATTTGCCTGCCAGTATTGCGGTGCGAAAGGTGAACTGACCTTCGATCATGTTGTCCCCCGGTCCCGTGGTGGGATCACGAGTTGGGAGAACGTGGTCGCCGCCTGTGCAAAGTGTAATCTCCGCAAGGGATCTAAGAGCCTGGCGCAGGCGGGCATGTCGCTTCGCCGCGCACCGCGTCAACCGGGCGCGGAGGAACTTCGCAACCAGGGCCGCAAATTCCCACCCAACCATCTCCATGAGACCTGGCTCGACTTTCTGTATTGGGACGCCGAACTCGAAGCGTAATGCGCCTTGCCATAGAACCCTCCAAGGCGTGATGCTTGGGGTCGGGAGGTAGCGTTCTATGTCGATGCGGATCGATCTGACATTCCACGGAAAATACACGAGCGTCTGGGCACTCCAGCAAGCTGTCCGTGGCAGCGAGAAGGCGCGCGTTGTCTACATGGCGCGCTCGGATGACATAGAGGCGGTGTATGCAAAGTTCGGCAGAACGTTGCCCGCGGCGAAGGAAAAACGGGATCGCTGCGATGTCGCCTATATCGGGATCACCAGTGCCGCCGATCTTGGCAGCCGTTTCGGTAGCCCCGACGGACGCCAGCACCATAAGGTCGGCGACAGTACAATGGCGGGCAAAGGTCTGCCGAGCCTAACGGAGTTCTGGGCGGGTTACTTCAGGCGGCCAGCAGAGGCGGCCGAAGATGGTGGCCGACACGAATGGCGCCTTCTCCTTGCGGAGGACATCCTGATCGCCTGGTTTCTGCCCCCGTTGAACACCTCCGGCGTCCAGCGCTCAAAGGCGCGCGAAGGGACGGGAAGCGGTTCGTTCATGTCGGCATCGGTCCATTTGCACTGGGCGACTGCGTCAGGAAAACAGCGCTCGACCTCGCCTCCCGGTCCGTTTCCAAAATCCCTCCATTACAATCATTCGGCGGTGGACGACGCGTCTCGGCTCGTCGCCTATTTCTAAGCGCTGCCAACGTGGGGCGCGCGTCATGTAAACCGAACCTTGCCGATGTAAGGGAGATTGCGGTTCCGCTGGGCAAAGTCGATCCCATAGCCCACCACGAATTCGTCCGGTATTTCGAACCCCGTCCAGCTTGCCTTGATGTCCACTTCGCGGCGCGAGGGCTTATCGAGAAGGGCAATGGTCTCAAGGCGTCGGGGTTCGCGGGATTCCAAGAGCTTCACGACGTGAGTCAGAGTGTGACCAGTATCGACAATGTCCTCGACCACTAGGACGTCGCGGCCAGCGATCTCCCCTCTAAGGTCTTTCAGGATCCGCACTTCGCGGGAACTCTCCATGGCGTCCCCGTAAGACGAGGTCTCGAGGAAATCGACTTCGACATTCATTTCGAGCTCGCGCACGAGATCGGCGATGAACACGAACGAGCCCCTCAGGAGCCCGACGACGACAAGCTTGTCGCTGTCGTGGAACGCCTCCCGGATCTCGCGGGCAAGATCTTCTATGCGCGCGTCGATCGCCTTGGCCGAAATCATCCGGTCGATCACATAGGGTTTCATCGTCATCCTCTCCGTCCCGCGCGCCTCAACAAGGCAGTAGAAGACGCCCTTGGCCGCTGGATGCAGTGTGATGCATATCTCCGCGCATGACCATCACCCGCACCACGAGCGGCACGAAGTCGGTGCAGGTGTCGTTCGAGGCGTCGGAAACGCAGTTGAAGACCGGTGATCACGCCCGAACTTTCGGGAATGCTCCCAACATCCACAGAGCATCCCCGGTTTTTCCGGCGTCCCGGCGAGGCGTCCTTAAGAAACACGTCGTCGGACCGCGGATCGAGTTCGGGGGCACGGGAGACGTCCAAGACGGCGCGTAGCTGCACCTCCCAAATCACCTCGGTGTTTAAGCTCAGGCTGTCACAGTCGCGGAAGAGCCGAGGCCGCCAGCCTCGGGTGCACGTAGGCAGGCAGGTGACCATGACCACTTGCGCATTTTGGGACGCAACGGCGCCGAAGCCAGTTTTCGGTGTCTTATTCGGGCAGTTCGTCGCGGCGATACCGGACAATTGCTCCAGCAGCTTTGGAACTTGCGTGCGCCCAGATGTCCGTCTCGGAACGTCACGAAACGGATCGCCGAGACTGGCACACGGCGCGTGCCATAGGTGATCGACACCCGGACAAGGTGGCATCGCGGAGGGATTTCCATTGCAGTAGGGCTCGCAAGCAGTCGGCCAAAAGACCGGCCCCTCTTGACTTCTTTCGCGCAGC
>JBCCKB010000028.1:0-16193 GCA_039027595.1 Pseudomonadota bacterium
AACTTTTGCCCGCATGTTGAGGGTTGACGCACGCCAAAGTGGAGTATTGCGGGCGGATCGCCCAAAAATACCTCCGGTCTGCAACCAGATACCGGGTGCGGCAAAGCTCCGCCGGTGAAAGAGAGTCGTGGGGGTTAGGCGCAAAAGATGAACCCAATTTCCCGCATCTATGGCCGCCTCGGCGCTTGTATTCAGTCTTTCGCGCTCCCAAGCCCAGCCTGAAATTACCTTTGGCTCGAAGCGCGTCGCCTCCTGGCGGAGGGGTTGGTGCACTGATTCCCTGTCCTGGTTCTCCATAAGGCACACGGGCCTCGAAGCACCATCCTCGACACCCTCATCGAAGGATCCGAGCAGATCATCAACGTCGCCAGGCATGAGCGCGCCTCGAACCATGTGTCGCAGTAGACGGGAACGCTCGGCATTGCGGTGTGCGGCCAACGCCCCGCGAAACCTGTCTGCGTGCCCGTGACGCCGCAAGAACGCCGCCGTGCTCGCGCCAATATCGCTCAGGTCTCGCGGAGTACGGCCCGAGCGGCGGCGCGGTGAGGCGTCTTGGCGGTGCCAGACCCGCGCCAATGGCGCCAAAGCGATGCGCAGACCGGCTTTCGCCATGCGCATATTGAGATCGGTCTCATCGAAATAGTATCGAAATGCTTCATCGAAGCCCCCGAGGCCCCTCAAGGCTCGGCGGCGGAAGGCCATGTTGGTTCCTTCTGTGCGCAAAGCCGCTCCTTCTGGCACGTTGGGTGTCGCGAACGACGATACTGGCGTCTCAATGCTGTGCTGCCAGCCTTCCGGCGAAACGATGCGCGCCCCCCATTGAAGTGAAAACCCGTTGCGACCGAGGACAAAACCACCCGCGCCCGCGACCTGCGGATCCGCGAAGACCGACGTGAGATGGATCAGCCACCCTGGTTCGGCGAAAGCATCATCGTCAATGAACGCAACGATCTCACCGCCCGCTGCATCGATGCCGAGATTGCGGGCCCGAGCGATGTTTGGGCGGTCGAAGGGAATGACCTTCAGCCGGTCACCGAGCTCGTGGCGTCGCGCCGCAGCACAGCCCGGCGGATCGGCGACCACAACAATTTCGAAGGGGTGGTAGTGGATCTGCCCAAGCGCCGTGAGGCAAAGCGACAACGCCTCGGCCCGCCCTCGGGAAACGACAACTACGGAAACGGGCGTTAGGCCCAATCCCTGCCTAGCTCCCAGGAGGCACCAGCGCGACACCCGGCGCGCGCGCTAGAAAAAACGGATTCTCGAAGCCGGGCTTGCCATAGACCAGCGGTGTGTGGTCGTCGAACCGCAAAACATCCCCCCCCGCGCCTGCGAGAACCGCGTGCCCCGCAGCGGTGTCCCATTCCATTGTACGCCCGAGGCGAGGATAAAAGTCTGCCTCGCCCGCGGCCACAAGGCAGAACTTGAGCGATGACCCTGCGCTTTTGAAATCCGCCACTGAATAGCGCCCGATATAGGCATCCGTCGCCGCGTCTCGGTGAGACTTGGACGCCACGATATTGAGCGCAGCATTGTCGGGCGTGGTCACCGCAAGTGTACGGGTTGGGCCAGGGGTTTCGGGATCGAAGCTGCCGTCTTCCTCGACTGATTGACCAGAGGCATCCGTCATGAAGAGGCGGCCCTTCGCCGGCGCGTAGACCACACCCCTAATCGGCCGCCCAGCCTCTATGTAGGCGATGTTGACTGTGAAATCGCCGCGACGCTGGACGAACTCCTTGGTGCCGTCGAGCGGATCGACGATTAGGAAGTCAGATACGCGTTGTTCATGACTGTCCGCCTGTTCCTCAGTTACCAGCGCGACATTTGGGAACGCCACCCTCAGCCCCTCCGAGATCAGTGCATCGGCGGCCTCATCGGCCACTGTAACCGGACTGTCGTCTTCCTTGGCACGCACCGAAAAGTCGTCGGTCCCGTAAATCTCGAGTATCGCTTCTCCCGCCTCGATGGCGAGCCTGCGCATGTCCCTGGCAAGGCGGTCGAAGTCCATTCGCGTCACTCCAGATTGAATCTCGCGGCCCGCGCCTTATGATGCCGAATGAACGAAACGGCAAGAAGTCCGCCCCATGGTGGCGGAACGGACAACCCGAGGCAGAGCAATGTTTCAGACTCAAACGACGATGGGCCCAGTTGGCTCTGCCGGGCGCCTTTTGTGGCTGATCTACCACAATACCGTCCGTTCCGTCAGAAAAACCCATGGCAACGCGCTTATGGCGCTGGTTGTGAACATCTTTCAGACGATCCTGATGGTTGGGATCTTCTACGCGATGTTCGAGCTTCTGGGCATGCGAGGGATGGCAATCCGGGGCGACTTTCTCCTCTATATCATGTCGGGGATCTTTCTCTACATGACCCATATCAAGGCGCTCAGCGCCGTCGTGGGCTCCGAAGGCCCAGCGTCACCCATGATGAACCATTTGCCGATGACCACCACGGTGGCGATCGCCTCGGCGGCTCTTGGCGCGCTCTACATTCAGGTGCTCTCCATGGTGGTGGTGCTCTACGCCTACCATGTATTTTGGACACCGATCGAAATCCATGACCCCGTGGGTTCGTTCGGCATGGTGCTCATGGCGTGGTTCAGTGGTGTCGGCGTTGGCATGATGTTCTTGGCCGCGAAACCATGGCTTCCGGGTCTCACCCAGATGGTCACGCAGATCTGGCAACGCGCCAATATGTTCGCTAGCGGGAAGATGTTCGTGGCCAATATGCTTCCGGCCTACATGATCGCGCTGTTCGACTGGAACCCGCTGTTCCATTGCGTGGATCAGGCGCGCGGGTTCATGTTCATCAACTACAATCCGCATTTCAGCTCGGTCTCGTATCCGTTCTACGTGTCGCTCGCATGTTTGATGGTGGGGATGATGGGCGAATTCTACACGCGGCGGCGGGTGTCGGCGAGCTGGAACGCCAAGCGTTAACTTTAGTGACACAGGCCCTCACGGGGCGCCGCGCCCTCGCACATATGCTGCTTGCGATGTACCATGTCCGCTAAGTGTAGAGCAGCATTGCGCCTTCCCTGCAGGCGCACTGCTTTTGAGTTAAGCTCCCATTAGGAACGGAATTTTAGTCGAGTTTTAGAGATAGTTAACATAGCTGGAACGGTTTCGACGTGACCACCAACGGCGGACACAAACGGTGCCCAGAGACTATTTCAAAGGTCGATGCGCTCGTTGGCTCAACCGACGCTGTTTTCGACCGCGGACGAACACCGCATACGCTGGGGAAGGCCGAATAGGCACTCTGCAGCAGCGCCCGTTTTCAGTTCATGCTCCCAGCTCTGCGCATTGCCGCAACCTAACCGATCGAAGGCGATGAAAGTGCGACCAGAGCATCTTCTCCTTCATCGAGAGGCTCAAATCTAATCGGGACGTCATTGCGCTGCAGATGGCCATTGTGCGGGATTTCGTCCAAATTTGCGAGACCGGAGGCGCTATTTGACAATGAGCCACGCGTCGGCACTGCCCTTAAGTCTGGTTCCGCGGTCACCGGCAGATATCACCCTCGGTCCTTGGCAGAGAGCGCACCTCCATAAATGATCGATCAGCGGAGCTTACGTAACCACCCGGAGCGTCAGATTGATCCGGCCACCGTCCTTGAGGACTCGGGACGACCCGAA
Source organism: Pseudomonadota bacterium (assembly GCA_039027595.1). Lineage (GTDB taxonomy): Bacteria > Pseudomonadota > Alphaproteobacteria > Rhodobacterales > Rhodobacteraceae > Ovoidimarina. The sequence continues at coordinate 3,635 of JBCCKB010000028.1, forward strand.
CCGAATCCGGTCGATGCCGTGATAGGCAAGTCGCGCTTGCCCGCCCATGACGACCACATCACCTGAAAGGAGCCAAACGCTCTTTGTGGGTCCGCCGCGCTCAACGCCGCCAATGCGGAAGAGCGCCTCGTCACCAAGTGAGATTGAGACCACGGGTTCGGTCGTATCCGCCTCGTCACGGTCCTGGTGAAGCCCCATCTTGGCGCCGTCGCGGTAATAGTTCACCAAGCAACACTCGGGCGAGCGAGCGGAGCCCGACACGCGATTCCATACCTCCAATATTGAGGCTGGAATTGGGGGCCAGGATACGCCCAAAGGGTGCATCGTCCCGTAACGGTAGCCGCGCCGATCCGAAATCCAGCCAAACTCGCCTGCCGATGTCATTCCCACGGACATCTTCTTGCCCCAGCGCGTCTCAGGATGAAAAAGCGGCGCCCGCGAAACCACGGTCCTGATATCGGCAACCATGGACGCCTGTTCCTGCTTGCCGAGAAAGCCATGATAGATATGAGCGCCGCCTAGCACTGTGGCCGTCCCTGAGTGACCCGCTCCGTGGCTTCCGTTTTTCATCCGACATAGACTCGTTTTTTCGCAGTTTCAGACCTGCCTTGCGCGCTTGCAGGCCTCCATAGCGCTCCCTATATAGCGCGAGAACTCGGTTGGCATGAGCCGACCATAAACTTGGGATCGGATCTCGGTGCCGCCTCGGGCCGTCGTCCATCGTATCGCCGAAGAAGAGGAATGAGCATGGCAAAAGTCATCGGTATCGACCTGGGAACAACCAACAGTTGCGTTGCGATCATGGACGGGTCGCAGCCCCGCGTGATTGAGAACGCAGAAGGCGCACGCACGACGCCCTCCATCGTCGCCTTCACCGACAGCGAGCGCCTCGTGGGCCAACCGGCCAAGCGACAGGCCGTCACCAACCCGGAAAACACGATATTTGCGGTGAAACGTCTGATCGGGCGCCGCGTGGACGATGCCGAAGTAAACAAGGACAAGAAGATCGTTCCTTACGAGATCGTCGATGGCGGAAATGGCGACGCCTGGGTTGAAGCAAAGGGCGAAACCTACTCCCCGTCCCAGATTTCTGCCTTCATCCTGCAAAAGATGAAGGAAACCGCCGAGAGCTACCTGGGAGAGACGGTCGAGCAGGCGGTGATCACCGTACCCGCCTATTTCAACGATGCCCAGCGCCAGGCCACCAAGGACGCAGGCAAGATCGCGGGCATGGAAGTCCTGCGGATCATAAACGAGCCCACAGCAGCGGCTCTCGCCTATGGTCTCGACAAGAAAGAGACCAAGACGATCGCGGTCTATGACCTCGGCGGTGGCACCTTCGACATCACGATCCTGGAAATTGACGACGGTCTCTTCGAGGTCAAGTCGACCAATGGCGATACGTTCCTCGGCGGCGAAGACTTCGACATGCGGATCGTCCAGTACCTCGCCGACGAGTTCAAGAAAGAGCATGGCGTTGATCTGACCGGCGATAAAATGGCTCTCCAGCGCCTCAAGGAAGCTGCCGAGAAGGCGAAGATCGAACTGTCGTCGTCCAGCCAGACGGAGATCAACCAGCCGTTCATCTCGATGGACAAGGACACCGGCACCCCCCTTCACATGGTCATGAAGTTGACGCGGGCAAAGCTCGAGAGCCTCGTGAACGACCTCATCAAGAAGTCGATCAAGCCGTGTCAGGCAGCGCTCAAGGATGCTGGCCTGTCGGCGTCGGATATCGACGAGGTGGTCCTCGTCGGCGGGATGACCCGGATGCCGAAGGTCGTTGAGGAGGTCACCAAGTTCTTTGGAAAGGAACCTCATAAGGGAGTCAACCCCGACGAGGTTGTGGCCATGGGCGCAGCGATCCAGGCGGGCGTTCTCCAGGGCGATGTGAAGGACGTGGTCCTTCTCGACGTTACGCCGCTCTCTTTGGGCATCGAGACGTTGGGAGGGGTGTTCACTCGGCTCATCGACCGCAACACCACGATCCCCACGAAAAAGAGCCAGATCTTCTCCACAGCAGAAGACAACCAAAACGCGGTGACGATCCGGGTATTCCAAGGCGAGCGAGAAATGGCGGCAGATAACAAGCTGCTGGGCCAATTCAATCTTGAGGACATCCCACCGGCGCCCCGCGGGATGCCCCAGATCGAGGTAACTTTCGATATTGACGCCAACGGCATCGTCAGCGTGTCCGCAAAGGACAAAGGCACCGGCAAGGAACAGAAGATCACGATCCAAGCGTCGGGCGGCCTGTCGGATGACGAGATTGATGCGATGGTCAAGGACGCCGAAGCAAACGCAGAGGCGGACAAGGAGCGCCGAGACCTGGTCGAGGCCAAGAACCAGGCCGAGAGCCTCATCCATTCGACGGAAAAGTCGATGGAGGAGCACAGCGACAAGGTGGATCCAACGACGATCGAGGCGATCGAATTGGCGATCTCGGCGTTGAAGGACACCCTGGAGTCCGAGGATGCGGGCAAGATCAAATCCGGCATCCAGAACGTGACCGAAGCTGCCATGAAGCTTGGCGAAGCGATCTACAAGTCCGAGCAAGAAAAGGCGGCGGGCGAACCTTCGGAAGAGGACGAAGGGCCGCGAGAGGTCGATGACGAGATCGTCGACGCCGATTTCGAAGATCTCGACGACGATAAGCGCGCCTCTTGAGGCAGAGCGACCTAGATGCCGTGCGGCCGGCCCACGTGGCCGGCCCATCGCGTTCGAGGCAAGGGTGACGGGTGATGGCAAAGCGCGATTACTACGATGTATTGGGCGTTGGGAAGAGCGCGGATCCCGATGCAATCAAAAAGGCCTATCGCGCCAAGGCGAAGGAACTCCATCCGGACCGCAACAAGGACAATCCCGACGCCGAGTCGCAGTTCAAGGAAGTGAACGAGGCCTATGACATCCTGAAGGATGCCGACCGGAAAGCGGCCTATGACCGGTTTGGTCATGCCGCCTTTGAAGGCGGTACTGGTGGCGGACGCCCGGGCGGGCATCCTGGCGGAGACTTTGCATCCGCTTTCTCCGATGTCTTCGACGATCTGTTCGGCGATTTCATGGGCGGTCGCGGCGGTGGGCGCCAGCGGGCGACGCGCGGGTCGGATGTGCGCTACAACTTGCGCATATCCCTGGAGGACGCATTCGCCGGTCTGCAAAAGACGATCAACGTCCAGACCGCGATGACATGCGAGACCTGCGATGGAACAGGAAGCGAAGGCGGCGCAGAGCCCGTCACGTGCCATACGTGCTCGGGCATGGGAAAGGTGCGGGCTCAGCAGGGCTTCTTCACTGTCGAACGTACCTGTCCTACCTGTCAGGGCCTTGGGCACATCATCAAGAATCCCTGCAAAGCCTGCGGCGGAGCCGGGCGGACAATGAAAGAGCGTTCGCTCTCGGTCAACGTGCCCGCGGGCGTTGAGACCGGTACGCGAATCCGGCTCGCCGGTGAGGGCGAGGCAGGGCTCCGCGGCGGACCACCCGGGGATCTATACCTCTTTGTCGAGGTAACGGAGCATCCGCTGTTTCAACGAGACGGCATGAATTTGTTCTGCCGGGTGCCGGTATCGATGGCCTCGGCGGCGCTGGGCGGAGATATCGAGGTCCCTACAATCGAAGGCGGCCGAAGCCGGGTAAAGGTCCCTGCCGGCAGCCAATCCGGACGGCAGATGCGGCTTCGTGGCAAGGGCATGCCGGCGCTCCGGGGCGGACAGACCGGCGATATGTTCCTGGAGGTCGCCGTTGAGACGCCCGTGAATTTATCAGGTCGCCAAAAGGAGCTCCTCCGCGAGTTCGAGGAGCTGTCGAAATCAGAGACCAACCCCGAGTCCTCGAGTTTCTTTTCGACGGTGAAGGGGTTCTGGGACTCCATGAAAGGCTGAGGGCGCGGAAATTACCGTGCCCGATGGCGTTCCGGAACTGCCTTGTGTCTTAGCATCTAAGGGACCGACCTGATCTTCCGCTCAGCCCACCAATGCGCCAATGAGCGCCAAGCCGTATCCGTCCGCCTTGTCGCCTGCGCAGATTTCAGAGCAGCGCGTGGCCGCGTCAGGACTGCGCCGGATAACCAAGCTCCACACGTTAGTGGACGGCGTCGAGCAGAAGGCGCGCCTCTAAGGTTGCGCTCGCCGGAACCACACCTCAACCCTCCGGTTCGTCTCTCGGCCCCAAGCATCGTCATCGCAGGCAATCGGCAACGCTTCACCGAAACCAAAGCTCATGGCGTCAAAGAGTGGCTCAGGCGCCTCGCCCAGCTCCGTGCGCAGCGCCGCGATCACCGCTTCCGCACGCCGCAGAGAGAGGTCACGGTTCGTCTCTCCCGAGCCCTGGCTATCACTGAAACCCGCGAAGATCAGATCGCCGCTGTCGAATTCGCCCTTCAGGATCGCCTCGGACAGCAACGTCACGCTCTTGCGGCTTTGCACGTCGAGGTCAGCGGAACCATCCTTGAAGCGAAACGTCAGCGACGTTTGCACGGCGCCGTCAAGGGCCCGGATCATCGCGCGCAGGTCGGGCGCGGTCACGTCGCTACCCGTGCCCAGGATCGCCCGTACAAGACGATCACCCTGGCGAGCGAGCGGGCGGCTATCGATCGCAAGATCCACAAAACCGGCAGCGCGGATGGCCTCTTGAGCCAGCGACGAGCGTGTGTACGCGAGAAACTCCCCCAAAAACCGAGGCGCTGTGAGGTCTGTCGTAAAGGCAAGTTGGGGCACCGTCAGTGGGTAATCCTTGGTCTTGATCGTAAACGGCTCTGGCGCGATCACGGCGCCGCAGGACCCTGAGATCCCCAGTCGCTTGGAAAGGCTGGAGGAGGAAAACGACGTGACCCCAAGGGCGAGCGGGTCCGCTTCCACGGCAGAGTCCAAGTCGGAGAGATCCTGATGCCGATTTGCCCCCTCCCCTGGCACGGCCGCACCGCCGAGAAGGCTGTCCGAGATCCTCTCTGAAAGGGCGGAGCCCGTGGTCGGAAGATGGAGCGCGATTGGTTCGTCTGGGCCGCCCAGCGCAGCCCAGGACAAGACTTCGCCACGCAGCACCCGGGCCAAGTCCGGTTGGCTAATCTCACCAAGGGGATTTCCAGGTGCCACGATCGACACGAGCGCATCAAGTGCGAGAACTCCGCTTCGCCGGTCCTCCCAGAGATCACCGAGTCCCGCCTCAAGCGCGCGGTCACGCTCTGCGGCTGTGGGCTCACTAAACGCAAGCGCGATGTTGGCGGCCTCCGTGAGGAGGTCCGCAAACCCCTCCGCAGACTCTGTGACGCGAAAGCGAACCCTCGCGATGTCCCCACCGCCCTCGGCCGCGCTGAGTACATACAGAAAATGCGTGGCATCCTCCTCTTGGCGCATAAAGGCTAGCCCGCGCTCCACCGCAAACGCTTCTAGAAGAGCAGGCACAACACCGGTATTCGTTCCCGCAGCGCCTGAAACCATTAACTCGGCAACATATGGCCCAGGGTCGGGGCAAGCCGCGCCTACGCAATCGGTGCCATCCGCCGAAACCGTTAGGACGCCGTAAACCGTATCGATCCGATAGGTTTCCCCATCATAGCCTAGAAGACGACCCGAAACCTCGACACCGCCGCCGGGAGAGGACAGCTTCACAACCTCGGACGATAGTGACTGAGACGCGGCCAGCACACCCGCAAGGGCAATGATGGCCAGGGTCGCGTTCGGCATGTTTCGGCGCGTGTCTGGGTTAGTTCTGGGCGACTTTCAAATCTTCGAGAAGATTCTTCAACACGAGATATTGCCCGACCGCGTCGCAGCCCGGAAAGGCGACCGAGAACATCGTGTCGCGCGCGGTTGCACCACTTTCGACCTGCAAGATCCGGACGGGAACATCGCGGCCGCAACTCGCCTCAGTGACCGATGCGGAGACTGAAAGCGCGACAGTCCCATCACCGGAGATGCGGCGCGACGGAAAGGAATAGACCTCCGCAAGGGCAGGTTCGCCAACGCTCGGATCGCCGAGGGTCATAAGGTAACCGCCCTCGGCGGCCTCCGCGCGCGCGGGCGAATGCGGGTGTTCAGCCCAAACATGCCCAGTCCCACCCGGGCGCGCGCCGGGTTCGAGCGCATGGATCGACAGTGGCACACTCCCGTCCCAAAGAAGCGCCACGCGATCGTACCAAACGGCATCGGGAACCGGGACCGAGAGGGTGATCGCGGTTTGCCCGGCAACGGACACACGTATTTCGGCATCGGCCTCAAAAGCTGGAATGTCAGCCATCAGACGACCATCGGGTCCGGTGACTTCCGTAAAGACCAGACCTGCATGGGCGAGTGAAACGGGAACGTCGCGCTCGCATGCGTCGAGGTCGACCCGGATAACCGCTCCCGCCGCCGCCGCCGCGTGCGCCGTCACTTTGCAAATCGTGCCAAGTGCTTCCGCGCGAAGACGCGTTCCAGAACCAGATAGATCCGAGAGGTCCTCGGGAACGCTGAGGGGTTCCAACGAACCCGCTGGAAGCGAAACCGGTCCCGCAACCACGTCAGGCGCTGTCGGGATCTCACTTCCCGCTTCCTCTGTGGGCAGCAGGGGGTTGAAAAAGAAACCGGCGCCAGCGTCGGCGACGCGAAACGGGCGCGGCACAGGTTGTTGAAATGCATCACTCGCAGAAGAGCCGATGCCAAAGCCATATTGCGTCACGTGCCCAACGCCCAGGGCAATCGCGACCGAAACGGCAGCAGTGGTAAGCCTCTTTCCGCGCAGCACGGACATCCCCTTGCAAATCCCCGGTCGCCATAAAAACAACCGATTGCGCCATTGTTAGGGCCAAGCCTCGAGCCAATGCCGGCGAGATTGTGCAGAAATGCCACGCTCCATGTCGACGAGGCTACAGCATTTGGTGGTTAAGCAGCGTACACCACAACAAGACGCCTTGATGTTGCCTGAATTCGCGATGTCAGACGAGACGACCGTGGCAGTGCTTGAACTTCTTGCCCGAGCCACACGGGCACGCGTCGTTACGTCCGGGTCGGCCCCAGCTCGCGGGATCCGCCTCGTCAAAGCCGGGTTGCGCGGCGCTGCCTTCGGTTTCCCCGGCGCCCGCACCGACAAGCGCGGCTTCAGGTTCAGCCGCCCGTTGGAACGCGGCTTGCTGGGCCGCGATTTGGCGCAGCATCTCTTTTTGTTCATCCTCCGACATTGGCCGGATTTGCGCGAGCTTGGATGTCACCTCCGTCCGCAACCCGTCAAGGAGACCCTCAAAAAGCTGAAACGCTTCGGTCTTGTACTCGTTCAGAGGATCGCGCTGGGCATAGCCCCGAAACCCGACTACCGAGCGGAGGTGCTCAAGCGTCAGAAGGTGCTCACGCCATTTCGTGTCCAATGTATTCAGCAGAACCTGTTTCTCGATGGAGCGCATATTCTCGATACCGAACTGCGCGGCCTTCGAAGCCATGAACTCATTGGTTGCCCGATACAGCCGCTCGCGGATCTCGGGATCATCGACACCTTCCTCATCAGCCCAGGCCACCACATCCGTCTCGACACCCATCTGTTCGGCGACCGCTGCGGCCAAGCCCTCGGTTTCCCACTGATCCGCATAGGACTTTGGCGGCATGAACGTGTCGACCAGATCATCGATCACTTGGTGACGCATGTCGGCCGTGATTTCCGAAACGTCCTCGGCCCGCATGATTTCAAGCCGCTGGGAGAAAATCACCTTGCGCTGCTCATTCATGACATCGTCGAACTTCAGCAGCTGCTTGCGGATATCAAAGTTCCGGCCTTCGACCTTAGCTTGCGCCTTCTCCAGCGATTTATTCACCCAAGGGTGAACGATCGCTTCGCCTTCCTTCATCCCAAGCGACGACAATACCTTGTCGAGCCGTTCAGACCCAAAAATTCGCATCAGGTCATCTTCAAGCGACAAGAAGAAAGATGATCTGCCCGGGTCGCCTTGGCGCCCTGAACGGCCGCGCAACTGGTTGTCAATCCGGCGGCTCTCGTGGCGCTCTGTTGCGAGGACATAGAGCCCGCCCGCATCCTTGACCTTGGCTTCCTCGCCCGCGTGCTCGGCCTCAATCCTGCTCCGGATCTCGTCTGGGTTCGCATCGGGGTCGGCTGTGATCGCTTCAAGCACCTGCATCTCGACGTTACCACCAAGCTTAATATCGGTGCCGCGCCCGGCCATGTTTGTCGCGATCGTCACCGCGCCAAGCTTGCCAGCGTCCGCGACGATCTGCGCTTCCTTTTCGTGCTGGCGCGCGTTCAGGACGTTGTGGGGCACCTTCGCGTTGTTCAACAGGCCCGACAGGAACTCGGATTTCTCAATCGAGGTGGTGCCCACGAGGACAGGTTGCCCCTTGTCATGGGCCTTCTTGATCTCACCAACAATGGCGTCGAACTTTTCCTTGCCAGTCCGATAGACTTGATCGTGCTCGTCCTCGCGAGCGACTGCCATGTTGGTCGGGATTTCAACGACGCCAAGTCCGTAGATCTGACCAAATTCCTCGGCCTCGGTTGCCGCCGTTCCGGTCATTCCGGCGAGCTTATCGTAGAGGCGGAAGTAGTTTTGGAAGGTCACACTGGCCAACGTGACGTTCTCGGGTTGGATCTCGCAACCCTCCTTGGCTTCGATCGCTTGGTGAAGCCCGTCCGAGAGCCGCCGCCCCTGCATCATCCGACCCGTGAACTCGTCAATAAGCACGACCTCATTGTCTCGGACGATGTATTCCTTGTCTTTTTGGAAAAGCTTGTGTGCCCGCAAACCCTGGTTCACGTGGTGGACAATGGTGGTCGACTCTGGATCATAAAGGGTTTGACCCTCGGGCAAGATACCCGCCGTCTGGAGCCGCTCCTCCAAGAAGTCATTGCCAGCATCGGTAAACGTGACATTGCGGGTTTTTTCGTCGATCTCGTAGTGGTCATCCGCCAGCTCGGGGATAACCTTGTCGACGGTAACATAAAGCTCTGATCGGTCCTGACTTGGACCGGAGATGATCAAGGGCGTCCGCGCCTCATCGATCAGGATCGAATCCACCTCGTCGACGATCGCGTAGAAGTGGTCGCGCTGATGCATGTCCCCGAGCTCGGACTTCATGTTGTCGCGGAGGTAGTCAAACCCAAGCTCGTTATTGGTCGCATAGGTAATATCGGCGCCGTAGGCTTCGGCTTTTTCCGCATCGGGTTGCCGGGGATAGACCACGCTGGTGGTCAGTCCTAAAGCGCCGTAGACCTTTCCCATCCATTCGGCGTCCCGCTTGGCGAGGTATTCGTTGACGGTGACGATGTGCACGTTCTTGCCGGTGAGAGCATTTAGATAGGCCGGGAAGGTGGCAACGAGCGTCTTGCCCTCGCCAGTCTTCATCTCGGCGATGTTGCCCTGGTGCAGAAAGATGCCCCCCAAAAGCTGTACGTCAAATGCCCGGAGGCCAAGTGCCCGACGCGCGGCCTCACGGCAGTTTGCAAACGCCTCAGGTAGGAGATCGTCCAAAGGCTCGCCACCCCGAGCGCGCGCCTGCAACGCACGTGTCTTCTCGATGATGCCGTCGTCCGAGAGCGCTTCGTGCTCGGCTTCCAGTGCGTTGATCGCCTGAACAATCGGCATAACACCCTTCACCTTGCGGTCGTTGGGGGTGCCAAACACCTTTTTGGTTATCGTTCCGAACCCGAGCATCGTGCCTTTGCCTCGCGCATGTCTGTGACATCATTGTGTCGGGGATGCGCTTGCCCAAGCTCTTCACCCGCCATAGAAGCGGCTAGAACACGTGAGCCCCGACGTCAGGACAAAGGCGATGTAAGGGGCGTACCTAAGCCTGTCAACGTCGCGCGGGATTGCGGCCACACAAGAGGAATTCCCTTATGCGCTTGCGCCTCTCCGCGACGGTCATTGCAGTTCTTGCTCTATCCGGCCAGGCCCTTGCCCAAGAGCCCGTGACGGCCAACACCGTCGTCGCCACTGTAAACGGTACCGACATTACGCTCGGCCACATGATTATTGCCCGCGAACGGCTGCCTGATCAGTATCGCGAGCTCCCAAACGAAGTGCTCTTCAAAGGCATCCTTGATCAGCTTGTCCAACAGGAAGCGTTGCGTTCCGGACGCGAGGGGTTTTCAACGCGCTCCGAGCGGACCCTCGAGAACGAACGCAGGGCGTTACAGGTCTCCGAAGTGATCCAGGAGGCGGTGGATGCCGCGATCACCGACGAGGCCATCGAGGCGGCGTATCTTGCGCGCTACGCGGAAGCGGAACCCGATGAGGAGTTCAACGCGGCTCATATCCTCGTGGAAACAGAGGCAGAGGCGCAAAACCTCGTTACCCAACTAGCAGAAGGCGGCGATTTCGGCGAGTTGGCGCGCGAGAACTCCACTGGTCCCTCGGGTCCGAATGGCGGAGATCTTGGCTGGTTCTCGAAAGGCATGATGGTGCCCGAGTTCGAAGCGGCCGTGATCGCGCTGGAGCCAGGTGCGATCTCACAGCCAGTGCAAACGCAATTCGGCTGGCATGTGATTCAGCTGAACGAGATCCGCCAGAAGGATACGCCAACACTCGATGACGTGCGCGAAGAGCTGATCCAACAGCTCCAACGCGAAACCGTCGATCAGATCCTTGCGACGGCGACGGATGGCGCAGAGATCAGCCGTGTTGAGGAGGGCGAGATCGATCCCGCTGTCCTCAGCGATCAGAGTATCTCGTTTGAATAACCATGGCCGTGTCGCCCCTCGCCCCTAAAGGCGGCTTTCCCAATCTGCCGGTGATATCCGGAGCGCGATTTGCCTCCGGGGCTGTGGGCGTGAGGTATCCCGATCGCGCGGACGTCATGCTCGCTCATCTCATTCCAGGTACGGTGATCGCCGGGGTCTTCACCCAGTCCGCCACAAGATCAGCCGCCGTTCTGGATTGCGAGGCCAAGATCACAGGTGCCTCGGACGGCGCGGCGGGAATCGTTGTGAACGCGGGCAATGCCAATGCATTTACCGGCTCGGCGGGGCAACAGGCGGTCGAAACCATTGCCCACGCAACCGCGCGCGCCTTGGGAACGTCGGCCGAACGGGTCTTCACCGCCTCCACCGGCGTCATCGGCGAGCCGCTTCCCGTCGAGCGGATCACCGATGCGCTCGACGGTCTCGCGTCCGAGCTTTCTGAGGCTGGTCTGAAGGGCGCGGCGAGCGCGATTATGACAACCGACACATTCCCCAAAGGCGCAGGAGCCACGGTCGAGATCGACGGGAAGACAGTGTCTATTGCGGGATTTTCCAAAGGATCCGGCATGATCGCCCCCGACATGGCGACAATGCTCGCCTTTATCTTCACCGACGCGTCCATGGATCGGAAATGGCTGCAATCCTGCATACGAAGGCTCGCCGACAACACGTTCAACGCGATAACGGTGGATAGCGACACTTCGACCTCGGATACAGTACTCGTGGCGGCAACAGGAACCGCTGGCGTCGATGCGACCAACTCCACGGCCTTTGAAGCAGCGCTTGAAACCGTCATGCGCGATCTTGCGCATCAGATTGTCCGAGACGGGGAAGGAGCTTCGAAGTTCGTTGAGGTACGTGTCACCGGCGCGGCCAGCTCGGCTGATGCCAAAAAGGTCGCGCGCGCGATCGCCGACTCGCCCCTCGTGAAAACAGCGATTGCCGGAGAAGATCCGAACTGGGGCCGGATTGTCATGGCCGTCGGCAAGTCAGGCGCGGCGGCCGACCGGGACCGTCTTTCGATCCGGTTCGGCGATATTCTCGTGGCTGAAAAGGGCTGGGTCGCCACCGGTTACCGCGAAGCCGATGGCGCGCACTACATGAGGCAGACAGAGATTGTGATCACATCCGATCTGGGTCTCGGCTCGTCGTCGGCCACAGTCTGGACCTGTGATCTGACCCACGGATATATCGAGATCAACGCCGATTATCGGTCATGAAGATCGTGCTGGTTAGCGCCGTGGCCCTTATAGACCGCGACGGCCGCGTATTGATTGCAGAGCGACCACAGGGGAAGTCCATGGCTGGGCTCTGGGAGTTCCCTGGCGGCAAAGTCGAGCCGGGGGAAACTCCGGAAGCCGCGCTCATTCGCGAGCTCCATGAGGAGCTGGGTATCGGCACCTGGGAAAGCTGTCTTGCCCCGCTCAGCTTCGCAAGCCACAGCTACCCGGAGTTCCACCTCCTGATGCCACTCTTTGCGTGCCGAAAATGGGAAGGCGCGCCAGCCTCGAAAGAAGGCCAGCGACTGGCCTGGTCAAAGCCCCGCGACCTCAGAAACTACCCGATGCCGCCCGCCGACTTACCGCTTATCGCGATTCTGAGAGACTGGCTCTAAGCAGGGGCAAAATCGGTTCAGTCCCCCTACGCGACGCTCCTCATCACACTACGGCTCCAAAGGTGCCGTCTCTATGGATGAGGTGCGTCGCGTAGGGGAACTGAACCGATTTTGCCCCTGCTTAGAGCCAGTCTCTCAGAATCGCGACAAGCGGTAAGTCAGCTGGCGGCATCGGGTAGTTTCTGAGGTCGCGGGGCTTTGACCAGGCCAGTCGCTGGCCTTCTTTCGAGGCTGGCGCGCCTTCCCATTTTCGGCACGCAAAGAGTGGCATCAGGAGGTGGAACTCCG
>JBCCKB010000029.1:0-16017 GCA_039027595.1 Pseudomonadota bacterium
CGCCTTGCGGCTCGAGATCGGCTCGGAGCGCCATGTTTTGAGCCCGGGCAGTTTTGCCTACATACCCCCCGGACCCGAGTGGCGGCTCTGGAACGACGGAGACGAGCCCGCGCGCGCACACTGGATCCGTAAGCGCTACCGGGCGGTGGCGGGGATCGCACCGCCCCGGCCCTTCTTTACAAGCGACGCGGAGACACGCCCGGACCCGATGCCGGACACCGATGGACGCTGGACAACCACGCGGTTCATGGACCCTGGCGACATGGCCCACGACATGCATGTGACCATCGTCACGCTCGCGGCGGGGGCGGTGATCCCCTTCGCCGAGACCCATGTCATGGAGCACGGGCTCTATGTGCTTGAGGGCAAGGGGGTCTACAGGCTGAACCAGGACTGGGTCGAAGTGGAGGCGGGCGATTTCATGTGGCTCCGCGCGTTCTGTCCTCAGGCCTGTTACGCGGGCGGACCCGGCCCGTTTCGCTATCTGCTTTACAAGGACGTTAACCGCCATGTGCCCCTGACGATCGGTTAGTCCCTGGAGCTGCCAGGCGCGCGTGGTGGCTCGGGGGGCAGCACGCGCCAAGGCGTTTCGAACCAGTGCTCGTCGAGGTTGTCGCCAGGTCCGATGCGGTCGATGACGGCAAAAAGCCCCGGCGCCGCGAGCGGGGTGAGGACCCCGTGCCAAGTCCCGGCGAAAAAGTTGATCGCCTGACCCGGTTCTGTGAGAAACGCCTGCGGCCTGCCGGGTTCTGGCCCATCGCCCGGGGCGACAATCACCAGAAAGGGCTTCGCGGTCATCGGGATGAAGGTCTGGCTGCCCAGTGGGTGTCGTTCGACCATATCGAGCTTGAGCGGTAGGCTTCGCGCCTCGGCGTTGAACAGGCTTAGCCCCGGGCGGCCGCCTTCGGTGACGATGCGCGCCCGGTCATGGAAGCGCCCGCAAAGCCCTTGATTGATGATCCGGTCGGGGTCACCCGTTGCGTCGATCACCTCACCGAAGGGTGCGAAGGCTTGAGCGCTCAGGGGCATCGCGACAAGATCACGGCTCATGGCCCAAGCTTCTCCAAGAGCCGCAGCTCGACTATGCGTTCCACTTGGGCGCAGGCTTCTGCGAACTCGGTCGCATGGTCTTGGCCGATCCGGCGCTGGAAGGCCTCGTGGATCGATGACGTGTCATGGTCGCGCACCGCGATGATGAAGGGAAACCCGAATTTCTCGGTGTAGTCGGCGTTAAGGCGTTCGAAGGATGCGCGCTCTGCGTCGGTGAGCGCATCAAGACCGGCGGAGGCCTGTTCGGCCGTGGACGCCGCTGTTAGGCGCCGCGCCTGCGCGAGCTTGCCGGCCAGATCGGGATGGGCGCGCAGGACCATGAGACGCTCCTCCTCCGTGGCGCTCCTGAAGACGCGCGCCAAGGCCGCGTGAACGCCGCGGGCCGTATCATGGGTGGGGCCAAGCTCAAAGCCATGGGCGCGCTCCGCAATCCATGCCGAGTGCTCGAATACGCCACCAAAGGCCGCGACAAACGCGTCGAGCGCCATTTCGGAAGGGAGCTCTTGGCCCGGCGGCACATGGGTCGCCGCCCAGTGTTCCGCGATCTGGAGCCGGGTCGCGAACCACACATCCTCGTGGTCCGCCATATGCGCAAGCGCGCGCTTGAGCGCGACGGCCCGGCCGGGACGCCCAGCGAGCCGACAGTGAAGACCGATCGAGAGCATTTTGGGCGCGCCCGCCACCCCTTCGGCGTAGAGCATGTCGAAACTGTCTTTGAGGTAGCTCTCGAACTGGTCGCCCGCATTGAACCCCTGAGGCGTGGCGAAGCGCATATCGTTGGCGTCTAGGGTGTATGGGACGATCAACTGGTCGCGGGCGCCGAACCTCTGCCAATAGGGCAGATCGTCGGCATAGCTGTCGGCGACATAGGCGAACTCGCCTGTCTCGGCGGCAAGCCGAACCGTGTTGATCGAGGTCCGACCGGTGTACCAGCCTTGGGGTCGGGAGCCCGTGACCTCGGCATGGAGACGGACCGCCTCTGCCATATGGGCGCGCTCATCGGTTTCCGAGAAGTCCTTGTACTCGATCCATTTCAGTCCGTGGGAAGCAAGTTCCCATCCCGCTTCACGCATCGCCGCCACCTGTTCGGGTGCCCGGGCAAGGGCGGTGGCAACCCCGTAGACCGTCACGGGAAGGTGCTTCAGCAAGCCATGCAGCCGCCAAAACCCGGCGCGCGCCCCGTATTCATAGATCGTTTCCATGTTCCAGTGCCGCTGTCCTGGCCAGGCGGCCGCACCAACGATCTCGGACAGGAACGCCTCGGAGGCCGCGTCTCCGTGGAGAATATTGTTCTCGCCCCCCTCCTCGTAGTTCAGCACGATTTGAACCGCGATCTTGGCGCCACCCGGCCAGCTCGGATCGGGAGGGTTGGGCCCGTAGCCTGTCATGTCACGCGGATACCGGTTCACGGGGGGCCCTCCTTGTTCTGTCCCCTGTATTCGAAGCTATCCGACGGGAGATTCAAGGCCGAAGCGAAAGGTGTTGATTGCGGCGCTGGAATTGCGTTTCGGTTTCCACACTGTGAGACTACGCCCAGGATGGAGGCGAAGATGTCGGGATTTCTCACCACCCATGTGCTTGACACGGCGCTCGGACGACCGGCCGAAGGGGTCCCGATCGCACTCTACCGTGTGTCAGGGAACGCGCACCGCAAGATTGCCGAAGCCGTGACCAATTCGGACGGACGCACCGACGCGCCGATCCTGCCCGAAAAGAAGTTCAAGCCGGGCACCTACGAAGTTGTTTTCTTCACGGGCGCCTATTTGCGCGCGCATGGGTTGTCCGGCGATACACCTCTTTTTCTCGACGAGATCCCGATCCGGTTCGGCATCAGCGAACCCGACGCGCACTACCATGTACCGCTCTTGCTCTCGCCCCACGGTTACACGACCTACCGGGGCAGCTAACCCCCGGACCGTTCTTTGAGCCCACCCACAACACCGGCTTTTTCGGCGGCTTCCACCCAAGTCCGCAACCGCTCGATCATGAACTCCATGAACAATCGCGTCTTCGGGTCCTGGCCGCGCCGGTGGGTGAAGAGGCATGCCATTTGCACGGGGACAGGCGGTGTGTCGGTGGCCACCGGAACAAGTGCGCCGTCCGCCAGGGCCTGGGCCACCTCGAACACCGGCTTGAGCGCGATGCCGTGACCCGCCAGGGCCCAGTCGGTCAAGACATCTCCGTCATCGCACTCATAGCGTCCTGTGACGGGGAACTTCTTCGCCCCTTCGGCCGTCTGGAGCCGCCATTGGAACTCGGTGGCGCCGGGGAAGCGGAGGTTGAGGCATTCATGCCCGTCCCGAATGAGATCTTCGCCCGAGCGCGGCAACCCGCGCGCTGCGATATACCCCGGTGCTGCGCATAGAACGCGGGCGCAATCGGCGATCCCACGGATCCGGAGCGTCGAGTCTTCGGGCATCCCCAGAAAGATCGCGAGATCGAGCCCTTCCCCTGTGAGGTCGACCTTGCGGTCGGTGAGCCTGAGGCGCACCGTGATTTCGGGATACGCGGCGAGGAAATCAGGCACCTGGGGCGCCAACAGGCGCCGTCCGACGCCCAAGGGCGCCGAGACAAAAAGAGTGCCGCGCGGGTTTTCCGTAAGATCCACGACTTTGGCCTCGGCAGCCGTTACCGCCTCGAGGACCTCGCAGGCCCCCTCGTAGAACGCCCGACCCTGTTCAGTCGGCGAGAGGCTCCGTGTGGTGCGCTGGAACAACCGGACGCCCAAATGTTTCTCAAGTTGCGAAATCCTTGCCGATGTCACCGCCGGCGACAAGCGCAGGTCGCGCCCAGCCGCGGACATGCTGCCCAACTCATAGACGCGCACGAAGGTTCGGATATTCTCGAAGTAGGACATTATTCGGGTATTTTTGACGGTCTTTGGCAGTACCTGCCAATACCGAAAGATGCCAGTTTTGCCTAGCCTGAAGAGGCCCGTATTCGAAGGGGACGAGATGTATGATTTGGCCGTGATCTGGGATTGGCTGGCCTTTGCCGTGCGCTGGCTCCACGTGGTGACGGCCATCGCATGGATTGGGTCGTCGTTCTATTTCATAGCACTTGACCTGGGCCTCAACCGCAACATCCCCGGCGCGGCCGACGGCGAGGAATGGCAGGTTCACGGAGGGGGCTTCTACCACATCCAGAAGTATCTCGTGGCGCCCGACGCGCTGCCCGAGCACCTGACCTGGTTCAAGTGGGAGAGCTACGCAACCTGGCTGTCGGGGGCGGCGCTTCTGATGATCGTCTATTGGGCGGGTGGCGAGCTTTATCTGATTGATGCCGCCAAGGCCGATCTCGCGCTTTGGCAGGGCATTCTGATTTCGGCTGCGTCCCTTGGCCTCGGATGGGTGCTTTATGATCGGCTTTGCACGTCGCGCCTGGGAGATCACCCCACCCTCTTGATGCTTATCCTGTTCGGGATCCTGGTCGCCATGTCATGGGGCTATGATCAGGTGTTCACCGGACGCGCAGCGCTCCTTCACCTTGGCGCGTTCACAGCGACGATCATGACCGCGAACGTGTTTTTCATCATCATGCCGAACCAAAGGATCGTGGTCGCCGATCTCAAGGCAGGGCGGGTGCCGGACGCGAAGTATGGAAAGATCGCCAAGCTCCGGTCGACCCATAACAATTACCTGACATTGCCAGTTATTTTTCTAATGCTGTCGAACCATTATCCCCTGGCGTTCGCGACTGAGTATTCCTGGATCATCGCCTGCCTTGTGTTCCTAATGGGGGTCTCGATCCGGCACTGGCACAATACGCGGCATGCGCGAGCGGGCAGTCCGCACTGGACATGGGCGGTCACAGTGGTGCTGTTTTTGATCATCGCTTGGCTCTCCTCCGTGCCCATGTATCGCTCTGGCGAGGAGGCCGGGGCGCGCCCACTGACGCCGCATGAAGCCGCGTTTGTCGAGGCGGAGGGCTTTTCGGAAGCATATGAGGTGGTTCTTGGCCGCTGCTCCATGTGCCATGCCCGAGAACCCGCGTGGGACGGCATCCGCTGGGCGCCGAAAGGTGTGCTCCTCGAAACCGAAGCCGATATCGCGCGTCAGGCCCGCCCGATCTATCTGCAATCCGCGATCAGCCACGCGATGCCGCCTGCAAATGTCACCTACATGGAAGAGGCGGACCGCGCGGTGATCGCCCGTTGGTACAGGGGGGCCTTGGGTGGCTGAAGGCCCTGGTCGCGGCAATGGCGTGGGACCACTTCTTTCCAAGCCATTCGGGCTGACTTAGGAAGGGCGACATGGGTGTTTCCCTCGACAGGGCCATACTGGCCGTGGATGGCGGAGGGTCGCGGTGCCGCATGGTGCTTGAGGCCGGACCGCAGCGCTTCGCCACAGAGGCGGGGCCAACGAACGTTGCCAGCGACCGTGATGGAGCGGTCGCCGAGATCCTTGGTGCTTTGTCGCGCCTGTCCAGGACATGCGGTGTCGCTGTGGACGCGTTGGCGGGGATCCCCACCTATCTCGGGCTCGCGGGGATCGTTGACGCAAGTGATCGTGAGGCATTGCGCCCGTTCTTGCCGTTTTCCGATGCGCGGATTGAGGACGATCGACCTGCGGCCTTGGCCGGGGCGCTTGGGCCGACAGGCGCGGGCACGATCGCCCATTGCGGAACGGGGTCCTTCCTGGGGCGCCGCGCCGACGGGAAGACGCGGTTTGCGGGCGGTTGGGGCCACCGGCTGGGCGACGAGGCCTCGGCCACGTGGGTTGCGCGCCGCGCGCTTGCCGCCACGCTCGCGGCGAGCGACGAAACCGCGTCGGCAACCGATCTGACTAGGGCCCTGTCGGATCGTCTGGGGCGCGCGCGCGGGATTGTCGATTTCGCACACAATGCGAGCGCGCACGAGCTTGGCGCCCTGGCCCCAGAGGTAACCCGCGCCGCGGATCTTGGGGACCCGGTGGCACGGGGAATTCTGGAGGATGGCGCAGGCTATCTCGCGCGCATGCTCGACGCGTTGGGTCGGCGCGAGGAAGAACCCGTATGCCTCACGGGGGGACTTGGCCGGTGCTACGCACCTTACCTTCTGGGCACGCTCACAGCCCGCCTCCAAAACCCTTTGGGAGAGCCAATCGACGGGGCGCTGGCCTTAGCTCGGTCTTTCGTGAGAGAACGCGAGATATGAGCGAGACGAGACGTTTTTTCGCGCCGCGCGGCTGGCTCGGCGTGGGTCATGGACCCAGATACCTGCAACTCCAGCGCCGAATCGCCGAAGCGATAGATATCGGGTTGTTCCGTGCGGGCGACCCGTTGCCCGCAGAGCGCGAGATCGCCAATTTGACGGGGACATCGCGGGTCACGGTGCGGCGCGCGATCGAGCACTTGGTCCAGGCGGGTCGCATCGTTCAGCGCCAAGGCTCGGGGTCCTTTGTCCAGGCTGCCCAAGTGGCGCCCATGGATCCGCCCGGCTCGTGCAAGGCCTTGGGGCGGTTGGCGTCGCTGGGTGAGGAATTGGCGCTTCGGGGCATCGCCGCAACCGTGAGCGTTCTCGAGGCAGGGATTGTCGTCCCTCACCCAGAGGTCGTCTCCGGCCTCGGTTTGTCACCCAAGGACAGGGCCGCCCGGATCCTGCGCCTGCGGTTCGGCGATGGTGACGTGATTGGGCTTGAGGAGACCTTCGTGCCGGCTGACATTCTGCCAAAACCGAAGAAGGCGGGCCGAGCGCTTTACGATGCGCTCGAGGCAAAGGGCTATCGGCCAATGCGCGCGATCCAGCGTGTATCGGCGGTGCGCTTGGGCAAGAAAGACGCGCGCCATCTCGAGCAAGGGAAAGGTGCTGCGGCCCTTGAGATCAGGCGCACCGGCTATCTGCCAACTGGCCGACCCGTTGAAGTAACGCGCGCGATCTATCTTGCCGGACGCTTTGACACCGTCTCGGAGCTTGTCGCGGATCCTGGAGCCCGCGTCGCGTGACGGCGGCGCGCAAGGTTTTCAGGGGCGGTCGGATCTTTGATGGCGCCGTTCTTCACGAGGGCTGCGCGCTGGTCTTGTCGGGGTCATGCGTTGACGCGATCCTCCCAGAGACCGAGGCCCCCAGGTCCTCGGATGTGGTCGATCTCGGGGGAGACATCCTGTCGCCAGGGTTCGTGGACTTGCAGGTAAATGGCGGCGGCGGGGTCATGTTCAACGATGACCCCACCCTGGAAACGCTCAGCCGGATCGCCGAGGCACATCGCAACCTCGGGTGCGCCGCGATCCTGCCGACGCTGATCACGGACACACCGGATGTTCTTGGAGCCGCGCTCGAGGCCGCTCGCGCCGCGATCGATGCAAAGGTGCCCGGGATCGCGGGCCTTCACCTTGAAGGTCCCCATTTGGCTCCCGCAAGGCGCGGAGCCCATGCCGGCGACTTGATACGCCCGATGTCGTCGGCCAACCTCACAATCCTGCTCGAGGCGGCAACGCGCTTGCCGGTCCTGATGGTGACATTGGCTCCCGAAAGCGTGCGTGAGGAGCAAGTCCTGATGCTCACCGAAGGCGGTGTCGTGGTGTCGCTCGGGCACACGGATGCCGATTACGAAACCTGCCGGCGTTATGCCGCCGCCGGTGCCACCTCGGCCACGCATCTCTTTAACGCAATGGGAGGTTTATCTGCGCGCGCGCCAGGGCTCGTGGGCGCGGTGCTTGCCGACGGGTCGCTCTCGGCGGGGCTGATTGCCGATGGGGTCCATGTGGATCCCGCGGTAATGGGCGCCGCGATCCGCGCGAAATCGGGACCGGGCGCGATCTACCTTGTATCGGACGCCATGGCGGCGGCCGGATCCGACCTCACCAGGTTTACGCTCAACGGCCGCCCGGTGAAGCGCCACGACGGCCGCTTGACGCTCGGGGACGGAACCCTGGCGGGCGCGGATCTTGACCTTGTCCGGGCGATCCGGGTGCTGGTGACCGAGGTCGGTACCGATCTCGCGCGGGCATTGGCGATGGCCACGTCAATTCCCGCAGGAGTTGCGGGGATCAGTGGAGCCGGACGCCTTCGGCCCAAGAGCGACACCGTTCTGGTCCGGATCCGTCACGACCTTTCCGCCTGCACGCCCGTTGCGGGCGGATAATGGGATTGTCCATGAAACGGGCTGGCGCGAAGCGCGGGGCTATTCAGCGGGCGTGGCCTGCGCGCTGTTGTCGGCGCGGACGATCGGCAGAACCCTGACCGGACCTGGATAGCCCGCCACGATTTCCGCCAGGACGGCTTTTAGAGCTTCCGGATCGTCGGCCTCGAGCAGTCGCGTAAGGGCCGAAAGCACGCGGCGGAGTTCAAGCTCGCTCGGATGTTCTTCCTGCGCACGCAGGATCTTATCGTTCGGGGTGGGCAGCATGTCATCGGCGATCAACAGCTCCTCGAACAGCTTCTCGCCGGGACGGAGCCCAACTTCGCGGATCTCTATATCGCCCGTGGGATTGTCCGCGTCCTTCACGGTCTTTCCCGACAGGCGGATCATTCGGTCCGCGAGATCCCGTATCCGCACCGGGTCGCCCATATCCAGGACGAAGACATCGCCGCCCGTGGCATAGGCGCCGGCGAGAAGGACAAGCCCTGCGGCCTCCGTGATCGTCATGAAATAACGCGTGACGCGCGCGTCGGTCACCGTGACCGGCCCGCCGTTACGGATCTGTTCGTTGAAGAGCGGGATCACAGAGCCCGAGGACCCAAGCACGTTTCCAAAACGAACCAGGGCGAACTTGGTCGTGCTGCTGCGGTCCTGAAGGTCCTGGACAACGATCTCGGCGAGCCGCTTGGTTGCCCCCATGACACTCGTGGGCCGCACGGCCTTGTCGGTCGAGACCAGAATAAAGCGCCCGACCCCGCCCTCGCGCGCCGCCTGTGCGGCCGAGAGCGTGCCGAGGACATTGTTGCGGATCCCCTCGGCGGGGTTCTCCTCGACCATCGGCACGTGCTTGTAGGCCGCCGCGTGGACGATGACGTCAACCCCGTGCTCCGCGATCACCCGCACCATCCGCGCCTTGTCACAAACAGAACCCAGACGGGGCGCGAGCTCGACACCGCGGGCATCTTTGAGCAACGCGAGCTCCTTTTCGATGGCGTAAAGCGCAAACTCGGACATCTCGAACAAGACGAGACGCGAAGGGCGGCATTTCAGAATCTGCCGACAGAGTTCCGAGCCGATCGAGCCCCCGGCGCCCGTGACCATAACGGAACGGCCCCGATAGGTGCGGGCCACTTCCGGTGTACCGGGGTCAACGGCGTTCCGCCCTAGAAGGTCATCGGGAGAAAAGCTTTGAAGGCTGTCGACAAGCGATCCCGTCGCGATCATGTCACCAAAGGACGGTAGGAATTTGACCTCGACATCCAGGGTCGCAAGACGTCGGGATAGTTCGGCCTGGCGCGCCCGGGATAGCGACGGGATCGCCAAAAGCACCCGGGCCGCCCCGTACCGCTCGATCAATCGCTTTAGGGCGGCAACCGGGTGGACAGCGAGCCCGGCAACCACCATGCCGTGGAGCCCGGGATTGTCGTCGACGAAAGCGACCGGGCGCATCTCGCGTCCGCGACGAAGGGCCGTTGCCAACTGCACCCCCGCAACGCCCGCTCCGTAGATGACCACCCGTTCGCGCGGGCTCCCCGCATCCTGAAGATGTTCAAGCAGTTTTCGCGCCGCGATCCGAGTAGCGATGGCGCCAACAAAGAACAAAAGGCCCAGGATCATCGGCACGGATCGTGGGGTGCGGAGGCCGAGAAGATAGCTCAATGTGAACGCGAGAAGAACGAGGGCGCCGGCCACCCAGGCGATCCTGGGGATTGAGCGCGATTCGAAGGCCGACAGCTTGATGCGGTGCATACCTGCCGTGATCAGCAGACACGCGCCCACGACGGGCAGAACCGAAAAAAGCAGGCCGCTGCGGGCGAAGAACTCGCCAGGGTCAAAACTGCCGAGACGCAACCAGAAGGCCAGCCAGAGGCAGACAAAGATCAACGCGGTGTCCGACACCACGAAAATCGCCGTCTTCGCCCATCGAGGCAAACCCTGAAGCCAGTGGTACATGCACGTCCCGAAACATCCCCGGTGGCAGAAAACCGGGCGATCAGGGCCATAATGTGGCGAAATTATTGAGGAACTGTTGCGGAATGGGCGTGCGGGGCGGCGGCAATCACGCGCCCTTTAGGGCGCAGAGCACCCCAAGGCAAAGGCGGCGTCCAGGCCGATTGGGTTGACCAGACCCCTGGCAGAAAGGGCCGCCGTCAGGATGTTGCGCTCCCTGTAACGCTCGGCCCAGAGACGCCCCGTGACAATCAGCCGACGACAATCGGGCGCTCTGTCGAGAAGGCCCATCACGGCGTCGGGATCGAGCTCCGGATCGCCGAGCACCAGGGTACGGGCCGTGGGCAGATGCGCCTGAACGTCATTGGCAAGCTGCACCCGTTGATCAGCTCGCGCCGCGATATTGCTGAAAGCCACCGCCCAGCTGGGCGTTTGCTCGGCTTGAATGACGGTCAGCCCTGGACAGGCGGACCGCAAGTGCATGCCAAGAAACCCAGAGGCGGCGCCGATTTCGACTACCGCCCCCTCGCCGACGAGGCCCGGTAACACGCGGGCAAGGTTCCTTTGGAATTTACCGGCGGCCACAAGCTTGAGACCCGTGGGCGCAAAGACCCTGGGATCAGCGGGCAGCTCGACCGAGTGGTTCGGCGTCCACCCCTCGAGCGGACCACCCTCGATGGATGGATCGCCACGCAGGTAGAGATCGGGGGGCGGCAGGTCGCGGGCCTGGGCGGGCTTCGCGCGCTCGGCTCTCCGGCGGTCCGAAACCCGCTGTTCGACCGCTGACATCACGGCGGCGATCTTCGCCGGGTCCCGTGCCTTCGGCGGCACGGCAGAGACCTGGGTAATGGGCACCCGTGCCGCTTGGGCCAACTCCTGGCGCATAGTCGCGTAAGCCGAGCCCGCCTTGATCTCGGCGAGCGCGGTTTCAGCGCGCGCAAGCGCTGCCTCGTGGAGATGCTTAAGCTCGGGATCCGACAGAAGAGCCGCCATCACAGCACCACGCCGAGCGGAGTAGCGGAGCATGCCGTCGTCGCGAACTTCATTCCGGTCTTGGAGCGCCCAATACGCGCTATTGTACTTATCCGCCTTGTCATTGACATTGCCCCGGACCCGCCGAAGCGCATAGGCATCCACGGATTTCACGGCGTAGTGGTTGATCTGCGCCCAGTCGTAGCCGACGGTCCGCGCGATCGACCGCCAGCCTCGGAACTTGAAATATTCCTCCATCGGCCGACCCGAGCCATTCAGCCATCGGACGCTGTCGGGAAAGCCGGTGTCGAGCACCTTGTTTCGCATCTTCGGGCGATGGATCCCAAGCTTCCAGGCCTCTGGGTCGTACTGGAACAACGTCTTCACGCCCCAGCCCTTGTTCCAGTCGGGCGGTGCCGCTGCAAGGAACTGCTCTGTCACCGGCGCGCGGGACCACTCGGTGATGCCGTTTGAGCCAAATATCCGCCAAGTGAGCACAATACCGTTGGCGCCCTCGCCCAAAACAGCGTCCAGCAGTGGGTCGAGCGTCCCATCGCCGTGGCGAACCATGAGAAATTCATCCGCGTCGATGAGCATGAGCCAGTCGGCGCGGGCCACCTCGGGCTCGGATTGCGCATGCCGTATCGCCGAGGGTTGCGGCTTGATGCCCTTGGGAATCGCGTTCACCCGGTGCCGCGCGATCCCCAGCGTCTCGAGGCGCCGAAGCATGGTATCCGTCCCGTCGGCGCAGTCGTTGGTGTAAACGAGGATGTCGGTGAAGCCCACAGCGATGTGATGGGCGATCCATTCAAGAAGATAAGGACCCTCGTCCTTCATCATCGAAACCGCCATGACGCGGCCATGGCGACTTTGCCGATGCGCGAGGCTGGAAAGTGTCACCTCATGGGGTGTTTTGAGAGTCGTTGCCATGCTCTGCTCGTTTTGCATCAACCTTGCCATGGCGGGCCGCGTTTTCATAGAGAGATGCCGCCTGGGTGCCGGTCCGCCTGACTAGCGACGAACCTTTAGTCCACATGATTTACGCCCCTTGCTTCCGCACGGGAGGGAGCCGGGATCGAACCGTTGCACTACGGATCTCGCTCGGGCAGACTGCTTCCCAAGTCCCCGGGCAACACGGGACCAAAAGGCGGAAGCGAGCGGATGACACCCCCTGAACGGCGCCCCGTTGCCTCCCTTTGGATCGGGACACGGCTTCATTATCTCAACCAGCTTTGCCTTGTGAGCCATGTCCGTCAGGGGCACCCGACAACGCTTTACGCCACCGATCACATCGAAAACGTGCCCGAGGGCGTCACGGTGCGCCCGGCGTCCGACATCATGGCGATTGACCGGGATCTCGTGGCTCAGACATCAGCCTCGTTTCTGTCGAATGTCTTTCGCTACAAGATGATCCGTGAAACCGGTGCTGTTTGGATTGACTGCGACGCATTCTGCCATCGGCCGTTCCCTGACGAGGCAACGCATATTTTCGCGGGCCACGGTTTCCGCGGCGCCCTGAACTGCGGCGTCGTGCTCATTCCAAGGGACGGTGAGCTGATGGACGCGCTTCTTGGCTACTATGAAAACCTTCCTGAAGCGCCGCCTTGGTTCAACAAGAACCAACGCCGGAAACTCGACCGCCAGCCCGTCGATCTTCCCCATGCCGCGCGGATCTATGCCGCCGAGCGCACGGCCTTCGGCCCGCAGGCGTTCACGCATTTCGCGCGCGCTACCGGTGAGGATAACCGTGCGATGACGCCAGATGCCCTCTACCCGGTGCCCTTCCAACTCAACGACGTATTCTATGACCCGCATGGACGCGTCGAGGGACACTTCACGGAGCAAACCCTGTCAGTTCATCTCTATACGAACGGCACGCGCCGATGGTGGCGCAAAAACGCACCCCTCGCTGGATCGTATTGCGCGCGCATGTGCGACGCGCTTGAGATTGATCCCACGGCGGCCCTTGAAGGCTAGCATGGCCAAGCCAGAGCTTACCTTCGTCTACATCGTCGAGCCGCCCGACTACGAGATCATGGCCTGTTCGCTTCTGGCGTCGATCCGAAGCAACTTCGGACCCGAGGTGGAGGCCATTGGCTATTGCCCCGAGGAGTCGTTTGACGATCTCGCCGATGCCGTAAGGGTCGCCCATGAGATCATGGGCGCCGAGATCCGTCCGATGGCGACGGCGGGGCGGTGGGACACAGCCTACCCCCACGGGAACAAGATCTTGGCGGCCGCGGAGCATCGGAACACACGCTACTCAGCCTTCGTTGATAGCGATGTGCTGTTTCTCAGGCCCAACTCGCCGGCCGCGCTCTGCCGTGCGGGGCATGTGTCCTGCTCCTCGGCCGCGTCTCTTGTCTGGGCCGATGACGCGATCTGGAACACGATCTGGCCGACCTTCGGTCTTGAGGTCCCTGCGGAACGCATTTCGCTCATGCGCCACCCTGGCAAGCCACGCGTCCCTTATTTCAGCTCGGGCCTCGTTGTGTTTCCCGAGGATGCGCCCATCCGGTTCCCGGACATGTGGTACGAAACGGCCAGAACCCTTGACCAGATCGACACGCTCGAGCACCGACGCCCCTATCTGGATCAGATGAGCCTCCCGGTGGCAATCCGCCGCGCGGGCCTCGATTGGAACATCTTGCCGGAGGAGCAACACTTCATCCTGGGCGGGAAACTCCGCAAGCGTCCGTTTCCGGAGGACAGAGACATTTTTACGGTTCACTACCGACATCTCGGGATCCTACGCGAGACCGGACTTTTGGCGCGCTCGCGAGCAATGCTGAAGGCGCGAACCGGCGAAAAATACGTGCGGCGCCTCGCCCCGGCAGCCGCGACGGATCCTTGCTCAAGTCCCGGCTCGTTGGACGATCTCGAGTAGATCCCGCGCAGTCTCGGGCTCGGGCAGGACGCTCGAGGGCAACAGCGCGAGCCGTGTGAAGAGCCTCGCTTCTTCCGGGTCTCGCAAGACCTCCTCGATCCGCGTGCGATGGGCGTTCACGCAGGCGGCGTGGGCCTCGGATACGCCGGGAAGCGCGCGCAGGCGGGCCGCCTCCACCCGCCGCGCCGCCTGGTGGCGTTGGGCGGAACGCTCATCAACAAGATTGAAGTTCCGCTCCGCCCAGTAGCTCGAGTCGAGCGCCTTGCCCCTGCGGTTCGGCAGGCCCCGCCGGCGCTTGACCAAGAAGTCCTCGGCCGAACGCAGCGAATAATGGTTGAGCTGAACCACGCCATAGGGATCCTCAACGGGCGGAAGCATGATTTGGCCCGACTTCCCGGCAAAATCCGCAGGCAGGGCACGCGCGCTGCCATCAACCCAACGCTGCTGGTACGTTGCGGCCTTGGGACGGTGTACGCCCGGGCGCTCGAACGCCTCCACCCGAAAGAGGGTCTTGAAAAACCGGGCGGCGGCGGGGAAGACCACATACTCGGGTATCGCCCGCAGGAAGCGTTCCGTGACCGGGTCGTCGGCAAAGCGCAGATGCCCCGAGGACCCAAAGAGCCGCCACGGCAACGCGATAGCGTCGGCTTGGGTCGCTTCGGTCAGTGCCGGTAGGTCGTTAAACCGGGACTTTAGGACCACGAATTCATCGCAATCGATGGCCATGGCCCATGTGGCCTTTAGGTAGCGTTCGTGCTCTGCCGCGCGCTTCAGAGCCTGCCATTGAACCGAACCTGCATCCGGATCCAATTCCTGGCGGATATGCGTGACGGCACCCCCTTTTGTCAGGGCCTCGAGCAGCGTATCGGTTCCGTCATCGCAATCATTTGTGAACACCAAAAAGTCGCTGACCCCGAGCGCTAAGTGATGGGCGATCCATTCAAGAATGAACGGTCCTTCGTTGCGCATTGTTGTGATCGCGAGAATGGTTGGGCGCATGCTCACCGATCACCGTTCCCGGAGATTGCCTGGCGCGTCTTGTTGCCACCACCTGCGACAGCTACATGGGCGTGCATGAAAAGGTTCATTCCCTTCATCAAGCATGATCCTGTCGTGCCGGTCATCCGGCTGCAAGGGATCATCGCGAGCGGCGGCCGGGGGACCGCATTAAACGACGCGGGCCTCGCACCCCTTGTCGAACGCGCCTTTACCAAAGGAAAGCCCGCCGCAGTGGCCCTTGTGATTAACTCACCCGGCGGGAGCCCCGTGCAATCCTCGCTCATTGGATCGCGAATCCGTCGGCTTGCAGACGAGAAACGGCTCAAAGTCCACGCCTTTGTCGAAGACGTCGCCGCCTCGGGAGGCTATTGGCTCGCCTCGGCCGCCGATGAGATCTGGGTGGATGACAATTCGATCGTGGGCTCCATCGGCGTGATCTCGGCGGGTTTCGGGTTTTCCGAGTTTCTGTCGCGATACGGGATCGAACGACGGGTCCATACGGCCGGAAAGTCAAAGAGCTTCCTCGACCCTTTCCGCCCCGAAAAGCCCGAAGACGTGGCGCGGCTCAAGGAACTGCAAGGGCAGATCCACGAAAGCTTCATAGGGCATGTCAAGCGCCGCCGCGGTGATCGCCTGGCCGAGACCGAGCTTTTCACCGGAGATGTTTGGGTGGGCGAAAAGGCTTGCGAGGTGGGCCTCGCCGATGGGATCGCGCATGCGGTGCCCAAACTGAAAGAACTCTATGGAGAAAAGGTGCGCCTCGTGCCCTATCGCCAGCGGCGGCCCTTTCTTTCGCGACTTGGCGCGAGCCTCGCGGCCGAGGCCGCAGAGCGCCTCGAGGAACGGGCGCACTATGCCCGTTTTGGTCTTTAGACCGTGATCCAGGCCGTCCTGATCTTCCTTTTGGCCATGGCGGTGATCGGAATAATGGGACGGATCAAGCGCATAAGACAGTCGAACACCCGATGCCCGTCCTGTGGGCGCCATCGCATTGGCAAGGGCGCGTGCCCATGCGGTCGGGGAGCCTGATCCATTGGCAGCCTACCTTTACGCTGCACTGGGCCTCGTCATTCTACTTCTCGCGGGCGACGCGCTTGTCCG
>JBCCKB010000030.1:0-16012 GCA_039027595.1 Pseudomonadota bacterium
TACCGCCGCGCATCGGGAAATAGGTGGGGCCTCCCACAATGCCGCCCGAAGCAAAGGGCATCACACGGCCTTGGGAAAATCCGGCACCGTTGGCGAAGGGCAAAAGCCCGCTCATGACCCCTTGAACGCCGCGGCCCAAGAGCCCGCCAAGATGGCCAAAGACCGGATTTACCGCTGCGTTATATGCGGCCCGCGCAATGGAGTCGCCAAGGTCCTTCATCGCCTCGGACAACCGATCGCCGTCGAAAACTACACCGTCGAATGCGCCCTTTAGACTGGAGGACATGGATCGGCTCAGCGAGCGCACCTCGCGACCGGTATCGGCAACCGTCGCTTGCATCGAAGCCAACTCACCCTCAAAGGCCGCCGCCACATCGATCGTCCCCAAAAGCGCGCGCTCAAGGGCCGATACCTGGCTTGCGAAGTCGTCGAGATCATCACTTGTGCTCATCCTTCGGTTCCTCTGCCATCTGGAAAAGCCCGCGAAAGGGCCTCTAGGCGTGCGCGGTCTAGCGGCCCGTCATTCGCGTCGCGGCCAAGAAGAAGGGCAAACTCGGCCGGTGTCAGTGCCCAGAACTCGCTGGGTTTTAGCCCAAGCCCGCGCAGCCCTGCCCGCATTAAGCTCAACCAATCCACGGCGCTCACGCCTCCTCCTCGCTTGGAAGTGCAAAGGCGCGGACTAAAAGTTGGCCCGCCGCCTTCGTCGCAGCTAATGGTCCCCCCTCAATCTCGGATGTCAGCAGATCCTCGGATCGCCCGAGCCACCCGCCACCGCGAAGTCCCGCCACCACGAGCGCAAGGACGTCGCGCGAGGACGGCCTGCCTCCCTCGAAGCGCTCAACGAGGTCCATCAGCGAGTTTGACCCGAGAGACGCCTCAAGCTCGGCCAATGCTCCGAGCGTGAGCCGGAGCGCGTGCCGCTCTCCGTCAATCACAAGGTCCACTTCGCCTGCCCAGGGATTGGCCATCAGAGTGCCGTGAAATTCAGTTCACCGGCGGAGGCGAGTGACATTTCATAGGTCGCCTCACCATTGTAGCTTCCGGAATACTCTATCGAAGAGATTTGGAACGGACCCTCGACGGTGCCGAAATCGGGAATGATGACCTGAAACGCGGGGGTCTGACCCGCGAAAAATATCGCCCGCGCACGCTCGTCGGTATCTGCGTCCCGAAAGACACCCGATCCTGATATTGAAGCGGATCGCACGCCCGCACCGCCCAGGAGTTGGCGCCAACCGCCAGCGCTGTCTAGGCTCGTGATATCAACGCTTTCAGCGTTGAAGCTGAGCCGCGTAGCGCGCAATCCGGCGATGGTCTGGAACTGGCCCGCGCCATCCAGATCGAGCTTGATCAAAAGGTCCTTGCCGTTCTGGGCACCCATGGTTCACCTCCGAAGGGTCACTGATTAGTCGACATCCACGCGGGCGCGGAACGTCAGGTCGATGCGTCGACTTTGGTTTGCTCTTGCCCTAACTGCGCGCGCGCGAAGGAACGTAAGCGAGACAAGTCTGCCGCGGCTAAGCCCAAGGGGTGCGTCGACCAGCGCGTCCGAAATCGCGCCCGCGGCCTCCTTGGCCGTCTTAAAGCCCGGTTCGGCAGTTACGACGCTGACTGTAAAGCGATGGTCCGCGCCTTGCCCACTGCAGTCAGATGCATCGCGCGCCTCCTCGGGACCAAGCGTCACGTAGGTTTGTGGCACATCGCCGGGCGGAACGACGTCGTATATCGCCGTTCCTACAAATCCCCCAAGCGTCTCGTCCGCCAGCAGACGCATGTAAACCGCCGCCTGGAGCGCGCTTGCTGCAGCATAGCTCACGACAGCGTCTCCTCTTCAACGAGACAGGTCAGGTAGCGGCCGTTATCAACGTTGTCGGCCACCGAAACGATCCGAAAGATACGGGATCCCTCGCGAAATCGTTGATCGGGCCTGGGTCGCGACGCGGCGCCATAGGGTGCCGCGCGCACAGTAATTCGGTAAGGAACCTGCGAGAGCGTCGCGCCTCCAACACCAATCTCGCGTCCTGACCGCGGTGCAATCCGAGCCCAAAGCGTCCCAAGAGACACCCAGTTCTCGACAAATCCACCCAAGCCATCGGACAGACGTTCCGCCGCTTCGAGAGTCAGTCGCCGATCAAGGACAGGGGTTCGCATCAACGCCTCCGCCCAAAGAGCCGCACCGGCCTGTAAGGCGCGATCAGCTGCAGTACCCTCGTCGGGAACGCGTCTTTCGAGCCGTGGTCGTGCCGGTGCTCATGGAATTCCGCAGACAAGATCATCACCGCTTGCGCCAAATCCGCGGGCAAAGACGTCCAATCATTTGCGTACCCCGCGACGAATTCGATTTCGACAGAGCCGGCCACCGGCACCGTCGGAAGCCCAAAGCCACGCGCCGCGAAGGTGGGGTGAATTGCGTCCTCCTCGAGAACGTAGGATGTGGCCGGAAGCGGTGTTTCGCTGCCGTCTGACTCAATAATTTTCGCCGAAGTGAGCGTGCTAACCGGAGCCACCGGAAGCTCTTCGCGCTGAAACCCGCGCCATGCGGTGAGCTTCCACAGAAAGGCTCGTTCGAGCAACACCTTTCCCGTCTTGGCCTCGATCGCCGCTAGCGCCGCGCGAAGCGATGCCTCGAGCACTGTGTCCTGGACCGCGTCATCTTCAAAGCCTGTCCCAAGACGCAAGTGCTCCCTAAATTCCGCCACCGGAAGCGAAGTGACCGGCACCGGCGACAGCTCGGTTAAGATCATGCCTAGTCTCCGTTACCCAAGGCCCTCCGATCCCGAACCCGAGGTCCGGACCGAAAACGGGCGCGCGCCTCCGCGTCGATCTGACGGAGGGAGCAGCTGGACGACACGGGATTTCCCGGCGCGCGCCCTTGGCGGGACAGGGCGCGCCCAGTCCCGCCCGTACCAAAGCGTCAGGACTCGCCGAACTTCAGAAGCTTGATCGCTGCAAAGTCGCTCACATCGCCACCGATCCGCTTGGTGGCGTAGAAGAGCACATTCGGCTTTGCCGAGAATGGGTCGCGCAAGATCCGAAGGTCTGGACGCTCAGCAATGGTATAGCCCGCTCCAAAATCGCCGAACGCAATTGCTGTCTCATCAATGGCAATATCGGGCATGTCCTCGGCAATCAGCACCGGATAACCCAGAAGCCGCGCCGGTTCTCCGGCTGCCAAACCATCGGACCAGAGGAAGCGCCCATCGCCATCTTTGATCTTGCGCACTTGTCCTGCGGTCTTCGAGTTCATCACAAAGCTCGCATTGGCCCGATAGTCCGCCGAAAGGGCGTATACCAGATCGACCACTGCATCGGCGGGTGAGGTAATGTTGAAGGCCCCGTCTTCGCCTGTGGCGACATATCCCAAGGAGCCCCACGACCAGTTTGGATTATCGATGATCGGATGCGTCAGGAACCCGCGCGGCTTATCGATTCCGTCGCCCGAAACAAAAGCCGTGGCTTCTGCCCTTGCGAACCTGTCGGCAATCCGACCCGCGAGCCAGGCTTCGACGTCGAACGCACTATCGTCCAAGAGCCGCTGTGAGGCTTTGGGCAATGCCGAAAGCTCATGCAGCGCTATGGTTATCCGCTCAATCTGCGGGGTTGCGGTCTCGTTCACGACGGCGATTTCGGAGGCCCAGCCGCTCCCCAAATCGGAATGGTCGATCAGAACATCAAACGACGTGGCTTCGACGTTGACGACATTGGCAACTTGTCGGATCGAAGACGTTGAGCGCAATACGCTGCGAATAGCGTCCGCCGTTTCGGGATCGACCAAATAGCCACCATCTCCCGCAACCACGGTATTGAGCGCCTTGCCTTCGAGTTCCAGCCCGCGAAGTGCGTCATCATCGCCTCCCCGGACATAGGCTGAAAAAGCCTTGCGGTGTGGGGCTTCGGTCTCTGCCGTAGCCGACAAGGCCGGACGGCGCAGCATAGTGGATTTCCGGTCCAGCATGGTCAGTCGCTCTTCCTGTTCTGCGAGTTTTGAAATGATGTCGGTCATGAACCCGGCCAGCTGAGTTTTCACCTCTGCGGCCGGATCACCGGCCTCGGGCACACCCGTCTCGGCCCGAGCCTTTGTCTCGGAATTGCTCATTCGTCGTTCCTGATTTAGGAGGTTGAAACCGCCGGCCTAGCTCCGGGCCAGCATGTGGCGTGCGGTCTCAAAGACAGCCGCCAGGTCACGCAGAACGCTCTCTCCGGGCTCTGTGCCCTTCCCGCCAATCCGCGCGTCGGGAAGCATGGGAAACGTCACTAACGACACCTCCCATAGCTCGAGATCAGTAAGTCGCCTCCTACCCTTGTCATCCTTTTGAGACTTGACCGTGCGATAGCCGATGGAAAGCCCATCGATGGCGCCAGCAGCTAGGAGTTCCGCTGCTTCACGACCCCTGGCGACGCCTTCGAGGATTCGGCCTTTGACATAGAGCCCGCGTCCATCTTCATGTACCTCCTCCCAGACGCCGATCGGTTGGCTTGGGTCGTGCTGCCAGAGCATTTTCACACGGCGTCCCCCCTTCTCGAGGGCCGCCAGCGAGCGCGCATAGGCGCCCGGCTCGACGATATCGCCACCCCGATCGATCCGCCCAAATAGTGAAGCGTAGCCTTCAATGACATGCCCGTCCTTGAGCGAGAGCATCTCACCTGGGGCACAGTCCTTCCGCTCCAGCTTCTCGGGTGTGGCCAACAGCTCACTCATGCCTCATCCTCCTCATCGGCAAGGGGCGGCAGCCCCAAAAGTACGCGTTTCTCCGCGTCGCTTAAGAATTTCGCATCGCTAACCCGGCGCCAAAGATTGTCGCGTTCGGGGGCTAACGCCGGAATTTGCTCCAAGTCCGGCTTCAGCACCGCCGCGCCACCGCCATGGGCAGCGAGCCAATGCGATAGCGATGCTAGAAACCGCCCAGCTAACGGCACTACCGACAGACGGTAAAAGGCACGGTTGGCTTCCTGATAGTTCGCGTAAGTTGCGTCACCTGGGATTCCAAGGAGCATGGGCGGCACACCGAAGGCGAGTGCGATCTCTCGAGCGGCGGCCTCCTTAGTCTTCTGAAACTCCATATCAGACGGGCTGAAGCCCATTGGTTTCCAGTCCAAACCACCTTCCAGAAGCATCGGCCTTCCAGCATTCCGCGCTCCCTGGTGGTGGCTTTCCATCTCTTCTTGTAGACGATTGTATTGATCGGCTGAGAGCGTCGCGCCGCCGTCACCGCCGGAATAGACAATTGCGCCCGAGGGTCGCGCGGCATTGTCCAAAAGCGCCTTCGACCAACGTGACGCGGAATTGTGCACATCAATCGCCGACGCGGCCGCCTGCATCGGCGACAGTCCGTAGTGATCGTCCAGCGGATGAAAGGCGCGAAAATGAAAAACTGTTGAGGCCTCTTCGGTTACCCGGAAGCGGTGCTTCTTACCGCCAACGGCGTACTCGTAGGCTACGGGCCAACCGTCGACGCCTGGGATCAGCCGCATCCGGTCCGAGCGCAACAAGTGCAACTCTTGCGGCAGTCCCTCGCCACTTGAGACCGCCTCGATGTAAGCGTTTCCCGATAGCAAAAGCTGGCCAAAAGCTGCCTCGAGAAATTCGGCCCGCCCATGGGCCGTGTTCGGACGGTCGATAAGCGACAGGACGGGATGCACCTCATGGCGGCGACCCTCGTCGAGAAGCTGGAGCGGTAGGGCGGACGCAGCCTCGGCGATCAGCTTGACACATCGAAAGCCAACCGGGTTCTGGGTAAATCCGGAACGCGTAAGGCTAACAGCGTCCCGCGGCGTCCAGGCGACGCGGCCCGAACTGTGATACGCAATTAGCGGAGCCGCAGCGCTTGCCTTGGTCTCGGGCACTGCTGCATGTCCGCGCCGCAGGAAATCGAAAACCATTCCAGAAACTCCTCGCGTCCCCAACACAGGGGAACAGTCTCAAATGAGCATCAAAAGCTGCTTACCCCAGCGTACGCACCTGTGGGCGCCGGAAGCTGGAGGCTGGTTCAATCACCAAATCATGAAGCGCCCAGACCAGCGCATCGACCCGGTCGGGGCTGCCGCTCCCCAGAAATCCACGGGTCGTCATCTGCCGCATCTGGTCCTCAAGCTGGGTCAGGCCGGGCGCATGTCGTACCCTGCCCTGCTCGTACAGGGCTGCAACCGGCTCTGCGCGAGCAAGCTTGCCGCGGCTTGCGCGGACAGCCCGGTAGGCCACACCAGCGTCCACCTGGCGGATCACCGAGGCGACCAGGTCGCCCCCTTGGTTCACTTCGGCCACGAGCCGATCGGCGCCATGGCGTTGATAGGCGGCAATACCTGCCGCAGCCCATTCAAGCGGCGATGCCGCACGTACGCTGGCATCCTCGAGGACATCGACGCGCCAGTCTCCGGGTTGCCCGGTCAGGTCGACGGCGGCCACAATAATTCCGCAGGCGTCCGAGCCCGCGTGTCCGGTCACTGGTGGATCGATCGCCACAACAATCCGCGACGCTTCAATGCGAGTTTCCGACCGGCTGGCATCCAGCATTTCCAACGTCCACAACGCCCCGTCGATGTCGTCGACGAGAACTCCGTCAAGCTCTTGCCGCCCGAGGAACGTTCCCGCGTAGCGCGCCGTCACTTCTGCAAGGAAGGACCGGGCCAGATTTGCCTTGTTTGCGTCCGTGGGGGCATGGGTCACCACGGTTGTGGGCATCGCGAGGATCCGCTTGAGGGTTTCGGTGTTACGTGGTGTTGTCGTGACGCATTGCCGAGGGTTATCCCCTAGTCGCAGGGCGAACTGGAGCATATCCCAGGTTTCTTCCGCACGCTTCCACTTTGCCAACTCGTCAAGCCATGCGCCGTCGAACTGCGGGCCTCTCAAACCTTCGGGGTCATACGCCGAATGCACGCTCGCGATGGCCCCGTTCGGCCAGACAAGCCGCCTGCGCGATGCCTCCCATGTAGGTCGCCGATCTGGGGGCGAACAGGCGAGGATCCCGCTGTCGCCGAACACCATCACCTCACGCGCTTGGTCAAATGTCTCGCCCACAATCGCCAAGCGGCTGCAGCACCCGGCATCAAGGGGGCGTGCGCCCTCTACCTGCGCGCGGACCCACTCAGCACCGGCCCGCGTCTTTCCAGCGCCGCGACCTCCGAGCACCACCCAGCTTCTCCAGTCGCAGTATGGGGGAAGCTGGTGATCGAGTGCCCAGAAGTCGAAGAGGAACTTTAGAGCGGCGAGGGTTTCCTCATCCATGTCATTCAGGAACCGCTCTTGGACCTCCGGCGGCGCGGACGCGATCAAGGAGGCGCCCGACCGTAAGTCTGGCCTCGTCAAGGTCGAGTGCGTATCCGGCGACCACTCCTTCCTGACGTTTGCGTTCATCGTAGATCCTCTTCTTGTACTCAAGTAGCATCTGGGTCGCCGACATAAGCGACCTGATCGCCTTTTCCGCATCCGCGAACGAACCCTCCTCGCGGTCCAACAGATCGTCGATGGTCCGCTCAAAGATCTTGATGGCCCGGCCGAGATGTCTCTCCGCGACCGCTATGGTCTCTTCGAGTCCGTCGCTTTCAGGCTCATCTGCCATTCAGCACTGCCTCTGCTCAGGGGTTAAAAGCACCGGGCAACAAAAAACGGCTCCGGGCAGCATACCCAGAGCCGTTTTGACGTGTCGTCCAGCTTGCCTGAACCTCTACCTTAAAGAGAGCGGTGTGTCAAGTATAAAATTCATAGTTGTGTCAAGTTGAGCTGACAAATCAATTGCTGTCGCCCTGGTTAGCCTCTATCTCACGCCACTTGGCCACGTTTTCATTATGCTCAGTCAACGTTTTGGCAAACGCATGACCCCCGGTACCATCGGCCACAAAAAACAGCAGTTCGGTTTCCTCTGGATCCACGGCTGCTTTCAGGCTTTCAAGCCCGGGGTTGGCTATGGGGGTCACTGGCAATCCGTCGATGACGTATGTGTTCCACGGGTTATCGTCGCGCAACTCGCTTTGCCGTATCCCACGGCCTAGGGCGCCACGGCCCTCGGTCACGCCGTAGATCACGGTCGGATCAGTCTGGAGCCGCATGCCTTGCCGCAGCCTGTTCACAAAAACACTCGCAACGGTGCGGCGCTCTTCTGGTAACGCGGTCTCCTTCTCGATGATCGAAGCCAGGATGAGGGCCTCTTCGGGGGTCGCGATAGGAAGTCCTTCAACACGGTTCTGCCATGTCTCAGCCAGCCGCGCGTCCTGGCGCGCCTCCATCGCACCCAAAAGATCAAGGACGGATGTACCAACCGTAACTTCATAGCTATCGGGGGCGAGCGCGCCCTCGGGCGGAATGTCCTCCACGGTACCTTCAAGAAAGTCCGCCGATTTCAGCGCCTCGACGACCTGCCAACTCGTCACCCCTTCGGCAAGCGATATGCGGTATCGGGTATCCACAGCGCCGCGCATTTCCTCGTAGGTAGTGTTTGTTTCACCCGTCGCCGGATCAAACTCAGCAATCACCGCGAACCGGTTTGTGACCGGGTCGAGCTCCCGCACCAGAACATCCTGCCCCGAGACGCCAACCCGAAAGACTATTTCGGTTCCGCAGGTGCTGCGCCCTCCGGCGGTGACAATCTCGGTTATGTCAGCCATCGAAGCACCCTGCGGAACCAGGAAGCTTCCCGCCTTCAACGCGTCC
The DNA here is from genome assembly GCA_039027595.1 of Pseudomonadota bacterium. Lineage (GTDB taxonomy): Bacteria > Pseudomonadota > Alphaproteobacteria > Rhodobacterales > Rhodobacteraceae > Ovoidimarina. The sequence goes on from JBCCKB010000030.1 coordinate 8,645, forward strand.
GACTTGCCACTGTAATCCGCGCCCATCCGAAAAATGGCACCGTTCGAAATTGCACCTTGTTCTGCCAGATCCTCGGAGACCCGTCGCATAGTGGAACCGCTTTCAACCTGAAGGCAGATTGCTGCGTCGAGCGGCCCCTGTGCAGCGTACTCAGAGCGCCCCCAAGCCAGGACACCTCCTACAACCACAAGCCCGATGATCATGAGCGTCATGACGTTGGCCACCAGATGCTTCCACATCATGCGCTAACCTGACCAAGGACGAGCGACGCATTGGTCCCTCCAAAACCGAAGGAGTTTGACAGCGCGACCCGGATATCGCGTTCCCGTTTGGCGTTCGGCGCCAAGTCCAGCCTCGGCTCTACATCCGGTGTCTCGAGGTTTATTGTCGGTGGGGCCACTTGATCTCGGATCGCAAGAACGGAGAAAATCGCCTCGACCGCACCCGCTGCACCCAGCAGATGCCCAACCGACGATTTTGTCGACGACATCGTAGCCTTTTGGGCATCTTCGCCTATGAGGCGCTCCACCGCACCAAGCTCTATAGTGTCCGCCATGGTCGATGTCCCATGGGCATTGATGTAGTCCACTGAGCCCGGCGCAAGTCCGGCGGATTTCAGCGCCGCCTCCATCGAGCGCCGAGCACCGTCGCCATCCTCGGACGGCGCAGTGATATGGTAGGCGTCGCCCGACAGCCCATACCCAAGAACTTCGGCGTAGATTTTTGCTCCTCGCGCTTCCGCATGCTCCAGTGCCTCAAGAACGACAACACCCGCCCCTTCACCCATCACGAACCCGTCCCGGTCCGCGTCATAGGGCCTCGAGGCGCGTTCTGGTTCATTTCCTCGCTTCGTAGAAAGTGCCTTGCACGCATTGAAGCCTGCGATCCCTATCTCGCTGATCGGACTCTCCGCGCCCCCTGCGACCATCACATCCGCATCACCCCATTTGATCAGCCGAGCCGCGTCTCCGATGGCGTGCGCCCCTGTCGAACAGGCTGTAACTGCCGAATGATTCGGCCCCTTGAATCCAAAGCGGATCGACACCTGACCTGAGGCCAGGTTGATCAGAGCGCTGGGAATAAAAAACGGTGATACACGGCGCGGGCCCCTCTCCTTCAGGACAATCGCCGTGTCCGCGATCGTGGTTAATCCGCCTATTCCAGAGCCGATCATGACTCCGGTGCGCTCTCTGCTCTCATCGTCTTCGGGCAACCAGTCCGCGTCGCGCACCGCCTGTTCGGCGGCGGCCAATCCGTAAAGGATGAAGTCGTCGACCTTGCGCTGCTCCTTGGGCTCCATCCAGTCGTCCGGGTTGAAGGTTCCGTTTGACCCGTCGCCCCGAGGGATCTCGCAGGCATATGTCGTCGCCAAGTGCCCCGCATCAAAGCGGGTGATCGTGCCCGCCCCCGAGTCTCCCCTAAGGAGCCGCTCCCATGTCGCCTCGACACCTGAGGCTAGGGGTGAGACCATCCCGAGCCCCGTGATCACCACTCGACGCATTCCGCCTCCCGGTTTTTTGCTCGCCTTTTTTCCTGGGATACACAGGGCGCCCGCCCGGCGCAATCTGCTCCAGGCTCCAAAAGAGGCCGCAATCCGCCGGGATCGTTAGATGAACTCGGCTACTCTGCCCTTCGCCTCACCTGCGACTTCGAGCGCTTCGGCAAGATCCACGGTACCTCGCACAAGCGCCCGCCCTACCAGAGCACCGGCAATTTTAGGAACGTACTTCAGTCGCGCGATATCATTGATTGAGTGGACAAGCCCTGAGGCGATCACCGGAGCATTCGATGCTTCGGCAAGTTTCGAGATAACGCCAAGCGAGGCTTCCGTTGCGTCGACATCGTTGTCAATGTCGGTGATCTTGATCGCCGCCAGCGGAACGTCCGCGAACTCAGCGATGAGCGTTTCGGGACGGATGACACAGGCCTCGCGCCAGCCATCCACCATGACCTGGCCATTCCAGACGTCCACGGCAAGAACGATCTGATCGGGATAATATTTCGCCATGGCCTTCACCCAGTCTGGATGGCGTGTGGCAATGGTGCCCATGACAACCCTTGCTGCGCCCGTTTCAAAGGCATACTCGATCCGCTCTTGCGTTCTGAAACCACCTGAGACCTGAATCGGCGCGCCCGCCTTGCGTGTGATCTCCGCCACGAGGCTGAGGTTATTCATTTCGTGACCCGCAACAGCATCGAGATCGGTCACGTGAATCCCTTCGGCGCCAGCCTCGACAAAGCTCTTTGCGATGTCGACCGGGTCCACATCCCAGAAATCAGCTTCATGCAGATTTCCGCGTCTGAGGCTGACGCAGCGCCCCTGCATCAGCTCTATGGCGGGATAAATGATCATGCGCTCCTCCCGTGCCGGCGGCGGGCAAATGGCCGTGGCCGCGACGAAACTATCGCAGATTCAACTCCCGCACGAAACGACTTGCGACAAAAAGGAGTTTTCCGGCGACGCTTTGCGCAAATCATCAGCTCTGACGGTCAAGGAGACCAAGGACAGAGGCGAGAAGTTGCGCCGCCATTTCCGCGCCCATGCCATCCACGTCGCGCTCCGGCATTAACTCAACCATGGCGACGCCGACGATCCGGCCCTTCTCGGCTACGCCAGCAAACAATTCCAAGACTTGCCAATAGCTGAGCCCGCCCGCCGTACGCGCAAAGACCGCCGGCATCACCGAGGGATCGAGCGCGTCTAAGTCCAGGCTGACCACCACATCTCCGCCCTTGGGGATTGCGTCAAGCGCGCGCCCCACGCCGGTTCGCGCCACCTCGCCTCCCGGGACAAACACCGTTCCCCACCCAAGCGCCGCGTTTAGATCCTCTGGTCGCGCTGTCCCTGCACCACGCTGACCAACCTGAATGATCCCATTCACATGGGACATCTCACTTGCACGACGCATTGTCGAGGAGAGCCCCATGCGCTCACCCTCAACATGGTTGCGCCAATCAATATGAGCGTCGATCTGCAAAATTGTGATCGGGCGTTCCCTCGCCCCGTAGGCCTCAAGCATCGGTATTGGAACGGAATCGTCGCCGCCAAGGACAACTGGACAGGCACCTGCATCCAGCACTTGATTGACTGCGCCGAAAATGCGCGAACGGTTCCCCGCCGGATCATTGGGGTCCTGTGGCAGATCACCCAGATCAGTCGCCGAAACGTTCTCAGGGAAAACGGGCCCCCCAAGATCGAAATTCACGCTCTCATGACGACCAGCCAAAGCCGAGCCTGCGCGCCTGATCGCGGCGGGCCCCTCGGAGCAATATGCACCAACGCTCCTGTAGGGAGTAGCACACGGGGCCCCGATCACCACGATCTTCTGAGTGAGTCTTCGGAAGTCATCGAGTTTTGGGAGCCCAAAAAAGGTCTCCGCGTCCCGTTCCGCCAGCATGTCCCTCAGGCGCGCCACTGCGACCTCCCTCGTCTCGTGCTCCGGCCTCGGGCCTTAGCTTCCCTGGGATTGACCCGCAAGACTGGCGAGGGCACCGACCTCCGGTTAACCTTTTTTTGCTATCGGTCGGGATACCGCGCACCTGTTTTCCGCCGACGATGCTCCGATACACCTTGATGACTGCGCTTTTTGCGCTTCTTTACTCGCCGTCCTTGGCCCAATCAGAGGCAGAGGACTGCGCGGTTGCGCGCCGCTATGGTGCCCTTGCGGACGCCTACAGTCTTCTCTTGCGAAGCTCAGGCGATCCCAACAAGCCGAAGGTCGCTTTTTACGCAGGTATCCTAATCCGCTCTGTTTCCGCGGGCGCGCCTCCCAACGTTCGCTCCGCGCTCTTGGAGTTGCAGCAACTTGCGGACTTGGTCCAAGCATCAGGTGGACTAACGACGATTGGCGAGGATGCACGCGCCCGACACCTGGAAAATGCAAGGGTCATTGCGGACCTTGGCAGTGTTTCGGGCTGTGTAGAGTTTGATCGGAGCGCTGCGTTCGAAGAGCGTGAAGACTCTCCGCCCGCCCCCGCAGAGAGCGATTCAGCGCAGCAAGAGCCCAAGGACAGACCCGGCATCCCCAGCGGGAATTCAGCTCCCGGCAACACCGACGCAGCGACTCTGATCCAGAACCTCGGCCGCGAATTTACACGCGACAGGATCCTGATCGCACTTGGCCTATTGACCATGGTGGCCGTTGGTTGGCTGCTTAGGCTGATTGCACTAGAGCTACAGATGAAGCTCCCAAGGTTCACCCCCCGGCTCTCCCGTATGAACGCGATTTCAAGCGTATTAGGGGTTTTGGCGAAGAACAGGCGCAAAGCACCGCACCACGTCCTAGGACGTTTCTTTGACGTGACGGAAAACGGCTCGGGAGAGCGTAAACGCATGAAAGTCGCCGACATAAGCGTCACGGGCGCCAAACTTGCGTGGACTGGAGCTCCCAAGGCCGGAACAAGGCTCCACCTCAATCTCGACGGGATCGGCAAGCAAGCAAAGATTGTCTGGGTCAACCCGCATTTCTGCGGACTGAGCTTCGACTCGCCATTGGCTGAGGCGGAGCTAAAGATGATCCTAGCAAGGCCCGCCGAGCAACCGGATCTTTCAGGTGAGCTCGAGATGTTTTGAGCCGGGACGCGCGCATCCGCCCCTGCCGACCGCCAACTCCGAGCAACGAGACAGCTTCGCTGGGTTGCCCCTAGTGGTGCGCGAGACACGCGGCGCTTCGCGAAGCCGCGTGCTGCTCCGAGGCTGGGGGTCAATCCGCCTTTTCGAGGCGAACCCTAGTGTTAGGCGGCTTCCGCGTTCGGTCTGTGGGCAGAGCCACATATTCGAAAGCACACCGTCCGAAACGAAACAGCGCCCGCAGGAGGGGCGCTGAAGTACACTCCGATGGCGACGGATCTGCGCGCTATGACGCGTCCTTTATGAACTTCACAGCATCGCCGAACGTTTGGATCGTCTCTGCCGCATCGTCCGGAATCTCGATCCCGAACTCCTCCTCAAAGGCCATGACCAGCTCGACGGTGTCGAGGCTATCTGCGCCAAGGTCATCAATGAACGAAGCGTTTTCGGCGACCTTGTCCTCCTCAACACCTAGATGCTCGACGACAATTTTCTTCACGCGATCTTCGATGTCGCTCATGTCTATTCCTCACGTTCAACGGGATCACCCTCCCGCAATTTCACGGGGACCGCGCGGTCGATTGGATGCCCGCGTTCCCACTAGGACACGGCCCTGCCGCTTGTTGCCGGACCGTAAGGTGCGCCGCCTATAGCACACGGAAGATGGAAGGCAAACGCTTTCGCGGAGCCCACCATACAGCCTAAATCATGGCCATGCCGCCATTGATATGAAGCACCGCTCCCGTGGTGTAGGCCGCCTCTGGGCTGGCGAGATAGAGTGCTGCTGCGGCAATTTCGGAGGCCTCACCCATGCGCCCCGCCGGCACCTGACCCAGGATCCCAGCCTTCTGGTCGTCACTAAGCTTGTCGGTCATGGCTGTGCTGATAAAGCCTGGCGCGATGCAGTTAACAGTGATCCCACGGCTTGCGACTTCGTAAGCGATCGCCTTGGACATCCCGACCATTCCCGCCTTCGAGGCCGCATAGTTCGCCTGGCCTGGGTTTCCCGTGGTCCCGACCACCGACGAGATATTCACGATCCGGCCCCACCGAGACTTCATCATCCCCCTGATGACCGCCTTTGAGAGTTTCATCGCAGCCGTGAGATTGACGTCAATCACGCTTGACCACTCCTCATCCGACATGCGCATAAAAAGGTTGTCGCGGGTGATCCCGGCGTTGTTGACCAGGATATCAACCCTTCCCATCGCCTGGAGAGCTGCCTTGGGCAGGCCCTCGACCGCCACGGCGTCTGCAAGATTGCAGGGGATAACATGGACGCGCTCGCCTAAGTCACGGGCAAGCGCGTCAAGTGGCTCAACGCGCGTGCCCGATACGGCGACGACGGCGCCGGCACGATTGAAGGCGCGCGCAATCTCTGCCCCGATTCCCCCCGACGCCCCGGTAATCAACGCCGACTTCCCGCTAAGATCAAACACGTGACATGCTCCTATGACGTTGCGAGACGCACATCGTCGGCCGTACCGATTGCTCGGAGGTCGCCGTCGCGATGTATCCGCCGGATCATTCCCGATAGCGCCTTGCCCGCGCCAACTTCCCAGAATTCCTTCACGCCATTGTCCACCATGTAGCTGACACTTTCTCGCCAGCGAACCGCGCTGGTGACTTGTTCCACGAGCAGGTTCCTGATCAGCGTGGCACTGGTGACCGCCTCGGCACGCACATTTGAAATCACCGGAACAGCAGGGGCATCAATGTCGACACGGCTCAGTGCTTCCGCCATGGCGGCCGCCGCAGGTTCCATCAAAGCGCAATGAAATGGCGCGCTGACCGGCAGTATGACCGCCCGTTTGGCACCCGCTATCTTCGCCGTCTCGACTGCGCGCATAACCGCGCCGCGCGTCCCAGATACCACCACCTGTGCCGGATCGTTGTCGTTCGCTGCGGCTAAGACATCGCCATCTGCGGCCTCATCCACGACTTTCGACACTGCTGCCAAATCAAGGCCCAATAGCGCCGCCATCGCCCCTTCGCCCTTCGGCACGGCTGCTTGCATCGCTAAGCCTCGGGTCCGTAAAAGACGCGCCGTATCGCTCAACCCGATCGCGCCGGCCGCGCAAAGCGCAGAATACTCTCCCAACGAGTGGCCGGCGACGAAGGCCGCGCTCGTGACCGCAATCCCTTCGCTCTCCAGCGCGCGCATCCCAGCGATCGACGTCGCCATCAGGGCAGGTTGCGCGTTCTCGGTCAGCGTCAGTGTCTCGATATCGCCCTCCCAGATCAGCTCTGAGAGCTTTTCGCCGAGCGCGTCATCGACTTCATCGAAGACCGCGCGCGCCGCAGGATACGCGTTAGCGATATCGCGCCCCATGCCAACTGTCTGGGCGCCCTGCCCCGGAAATACAAACGCTCGCGCCACGTGCATCCTCCTCACCCTGTTTTCGGCTCTACCCGCTCCCCAAGCGGGGGACAAGCAACCTTGCTCTCGCGCACGGTTGTCGTGCGGCCACATCGGTTGCCCTACTGCGCCAGCTTGCTAGATCTCTGGTAAGCCAGCCAACGCAGAAATAGTCATGTCGCTTGCGAACACATCTCTCTCCTACGGCGCGATTGCCCGTTTTTTCCATTGGTCGACGGCGCTACTGATCCTTGTCGCTATTCCCCTCGGTGTTATCGCCCACGGGTTGCCATATGAAACGGACGCGGAACTGGCGCGCAAAGCCACGCTGTTCTCAATTCACAAGACCGTCGGCATTGCAGCATTTTTCGTGGCGTTGGCCCGTATCCTCTGGGCGCTCACGCAACGAAAACCCGCCGCTGTCCATCCGGAACGTCGA